>NZ_MEIH01000311.1:0-66497 GCF_001723155.1 Haladaptatus sp. W1 | reverse complement strand
GCGCTTGAAAATCGTATCAAAGACCTCGAAGCGGAAACCCGCCAGCGGCGGCAAGTTATCATCGACATCCTCGAAGTCATCTCCGGAGCACAAGACGACGAAACGCAAAAGCAAGTACAACAGATCCTCGCAGAGGCCGACACAAAGCTATCGTAATACCCCAAATCCACTGTCCGACTCGGTATTCTCCTCCTCGTCCCTGGTCGTATCGCGTTCACTGCTCACGTTCTCGGTAGTCGGTGCTGTACCTTCCTTTCGCTCGGTGTCCACGCCGTCTTCGTTGTCCATCTCATGCTCGTCTCTCTCACCGTCTGTGACTGATTCATCGGTACTTGCACCATTCGATTTCAGTAGACCATCAGATACGTTGTCCACTAGATCGGTTAACGGCGTCTGTGTCTCGCCTTCATACAGCCGGATATCCATCGGTGTTTGCGTCTCTGGCGGAACCACGATCACGTCCCACTCGACCTCGCTCAGGTCACCATCCATTTCATACTCGGGGATCACCGGCGGCTTGATGTTTCGCTCGCCACCGCTCGGATACGCACTTGCGTTGGTGAAGATGTCGGCTGCTGTCTCGAAGCGGGCATGGACGGTGCCCTCACTGTCGCGTAGCACGTACTCGCCAGTCTGCTCGTCATGTATCCAGACGTTCTCTCGACTTCCAGGCCGGGTCATCGTCTCGCCGTCGATCGTGAGCATCTGGGTGCCGGTGTAGAATCGCCGTTCGTCAGCCACCGGGTGATTGCTCCGACAACAGAACGGATCGTGTGCGACCGTCTCATAGACATTCTCGGCGACGTCCTCTCGGGCGAAGAACAGACAGCGATGTCCGGCGTTGTGAGCTTGGGCGAGATTTTTCACTGTCTGTGAGGGCTGCGTACTGCCGGTCGTGTGTTCACTCTCAATATAGGCGTCCTTCGCTCCCGCAAGGCGATTCAAGAGGGCGTGATTGTCCCGATAGGTGGTCACTTTTGCGGTGATCTCCTCAGGATCGTCGGTGTCGTCGATTGCAAGCATCTCATCAACTCGGGCGAGACCATCCGGCATTGCGTTACCCGTCTGATCTGGGATCTCGAAGATGAAGCCGAGCTGTGTCATCGGGACATACGCATCAGCCATCGGTGCCCAGTGTTCCGCCCCGCCGTCATTCTCGCTATCGCCGACGTTCATGAAGCTCCGAGAGCGCACCTTCACTTGGCTTTGGCCGCTTTCTTCGCGATACTCAAGGTAGGCTTCGGGAATGTCCTTTAGTACATGCCGCCACGCACGTTCGGCGGTCTCAACACCACCTCGTGCAGGTAGGTAGTCTGTGAGGCGATCGAGACACGCCTCAATCGGGATGAACTCACCTGGTCGTCCCTGCCGAATACTTTCATCGTAGATGGCTTTCAGTGCCGCATCACGCGCCTTTTCATCATTTGCTGTATCGAGTGTCTTGGCGCTCGCTTTCTCCGGCGTGACGGCTTCGTTCATCCCACCAAACTTGAGCTGGCGCATCATCTCGTCATCAGTGAGTGGCGGGACTGCGAACCGCTCCAGACTTTCAGTGATAATCTCCTCCGCTTCGTCTTCGTCGCGGATGTTTGGATACGGTGCAAACGTCTTGAGCTTGAGCGCTCCAGAGAAGCGTGTCCCACCGTCTAACGGTATTCGTGACCAGATTCGATGGTTTTCGAGTTCGGTGAAATCCTCGATATCACAGTCACTCAACCGCCGTGTGAGTGGGCGGGCGTCCTCGTCATCCAGTACGCGGAAGAACACACCCGTGTTGCAGTTGTTCTTGACTGGTTTGAGTACACCTGACTCTTTGAGTTGCGTCGGATACTGGCAGGCCAGCGTCACCGAGAGACGCATTGAGCGAGCACGTGCTAGCATGTCGTCGACGTCAAGGTTCTTGTGAAGCACACGGTCGGCCTCGTCGAGGATCGCAAAGAACGGCGTTTTCTCCGCTCCTTCGATCGAGCGGTTCTGAATCGCATTCCACAGTGGCCGAAGCGTACCGAGTGTCACGAGTTGCTTGATGTCATCATCAGAGACGGCCGTGCGAACGATTACAATCTTCTCATCATCGAGGATGTCCCGAAAGTCGATCGTACTGGCGCGACACCCCGCGATCCGGCGGGTAACGGGACTCTCGACCCAGGGTTTCAGTCGGGTAATCACAGGTCGCACAGCGTCGTCATCCATCTCGGCGATTTCAGAGACGAACTCACCTACCCACGGATCGTCAATCTCGTCGGCGAAATCCTCACGCCGTTGGGCGTTCAGGAGGACGAAGTACATATCGAGCACACAGTACTGTTCGTCTCGGTCCTCGATCTCGTGATTCGCCTGCATCATCGCCCGTGCCATCGATTCCACGATGGCGTTCATCCGTGGGCCCCAGTAATCGTCACCCGATAGAACGGCCTTGAGCACCTGAATGCGGTCAGTGACGTGCTGTTCAAGCTCCATCTCGCTTTCACAGTCCGGCACTTCGAGGAAGTTGATCCCGATACTTCGATCGTGATCGTCGTCACCCGGTTCGATCCAGATCACGTCGTCATGCCGGTATTCGGGAAGTTTCTGGAGGAGTTCTTTGCTGTCCTCGGCCTTGGGGTCGAAGTAGATGAACCCGTAGCCTGCCCACGCGAGCTGCACCATCCAGTTCAGCATTTCGGTCGTTTTCCCCGCGCCAGTGGTTCCGACAACCCAGAGATGCTGGAAGAGCTGGTTGAATTCGACGGGAGCTGGGTCGAAGCCCTGCTGGGCGCTGTCGTTGTAGCCAAGCCACAGTGGCATGTCTGGATGATCACGAGCACGTTCGAGCAGTTCACGGATCTCCGGGCCAGCCACCGGTCCCTGCTCTTCGGTCTCGATGATGGTTTCGGTCATGCCGTCCGCCGCGTATTCCGCACCTGTTTGCGTGAACCCATACGGTTCGTTCGTGATCGTTGTCGGGACAGAAGCGTCTTCCTCGGCATCATCCCCCGGTGATTCATCTGTCGAATCGTCTTTCCCGGTGCCGAAGAGTCGATTAAGCATCTTTCTCCCCCGTGATGTACCCACTGTGTTCGTGGGATCCGACCGGCACCTCTTCGCCACGTTTGGTCTGGCGGCGATCAAGCTGGGCGATCGAGATATCCGCGGGTGGAAGGTGTACGATCGGGGCGATCTCTAACGACGTGAGCAGCATCTTTTCGCCCGACCACTCCCGGCGGGCCATCGTCTCTGCCAATGTGTCCGGCGAACTACTCGGCTCGACGATGAACGCCTGCTCAGTCTTTGAGTTGTAGTAGCTCGCGAAGGACGCACCGACCGCCTCGGCGTGGTGCTTGACTGCTTCCTTGTCGTCACCGACCGAGAGGTGGCGAATCATCACACCAAACGCCTTCTCCTTTGCACGCCGATCGAGGACGTTGCCGATCTCCGTTGCATCGGCTGTCTCTTTCTCGCGCTTGGTTTCGGCGAGGTCGTGGATCGTGTAGACGCCATTCAAATGATAGTAGAGTTCGGTGAGATTCGTTGTGAGAAGCCGCCCCGTCTGCCAGTTCCGCGTTGTCGGCCGAAACATGACTTGGATAACGCTCCGGATCGGTTCTCGACCAGTCGCCCCACCGGCTTTCACCGCATCATCCACGATATCGCCGAGGACGGTCTCATAGGGATCGTCTTCGCGGAAGCCTTCGAGGTCACGGCGACGAATTGGCCACCATCGGTGCTTTCGGAGTGTCCACTCACCGCCTGCCACGTAATCCCCTCATCGATGTGTATGAGGTCGGCCTCTTCCCGTCGAACGTCCGAATCAGGATACTTGTGCCGAAGGCGAGTCAGGAACCAGTGGAAATCATCACTGCACGGCAAGTAGCGGAAGCTGATCTGTTCACCGTCGTAGACGATCTCTGCTGCACGGGGCACGCTTCGTTTGCCACTCAGATCTGAGTGAGAGGGATGGACAGATTCGAACCACTCGATCGCAGTGTCTATCCCGCCGTCGTCCTTGAACGGCCGAACGCGAATGAGCTCATCAGTAGCTTGGTTGTTGGACGCTGCACCGAGTTGTGTAGCACGGTACTCGGCTGACCGACTGAAGCGGCTCATCGACCTGCCCCCGGAATAATTTTCGAGGCTCCGATCAGCACACCGACGATCGCGAGATACGACGCAACGATGTCCCCGAGCAGCGCATTGAATTCCGGTGCCGAATAGCCCAGGAACGTCGGCACGAGACTGTTCGTGAAGAAGACCGCGAACATCCGTTCAGCCAGGAACGTTGAGAGCGGCTGGACGAGTGGAACACTCGCGAGTGTATGAAACGCGGCCACTATGATCTCAACAGCTTGGAACAGGAGACTCATTCCTGCTCACCTCCATCAGTCGCCACTACCGAACGCTTTGCCGTCGTCTCACTCTCCGACTCATCACTGGGTTGCTGCCTATCATCGAAGCGGTCGCCGAGCTGGCGTTGTAAGTACTCATGCCAGTTGCCGTGGTCGCTCGGTTCGTAATCGACGATCGAGAACTCGACCGGATTCACATCCATGCTCATCTCAACCCGCTGCGGGTAGCACTCTCGCGTTCCGTCTTCGTCGACGGCGAGCAACATCTCGGAGTAGCCACGGTCTTTGTCGCCTGGTAGAGCACTATTGACGAAGGTTGCTTCCTCGGCATTGAGCCCGATTTCACTTCCGAACTCGGGCGTCATATCGTCCAAGTGGTGGAAACACATCATCGAGGAGTTGTTGAAGATGACTTCTGCCTGTGATTTGAGCGCACTCGTCCCCTCGTCGTCTTTCGCGTAGAACTCACTGATCGACTGGGTGGAGAACAACAGCGAGAGGTTGTAGTGACGGGAATGACGAACGACCTGCTCAAGGAACGTCAGGTTGTCCGCGTGCTTGGTGAGATACTGTGCTTCGTCGATCAGGATCATCGTCGGATCGTCGCTCTCTTTGGCCATCTCGTAGACCGATGTGAGGAGCAACCCGAGCATCAACCCCGTCTCACCTTTCCCCTCCTTGAGTTGGAGATCAAGGTAGAAACTCCCGCCATCGGCGTTCAAGTCGAAGCCAGTTTCCTTCGTGAAGTGCCGATAGCGTGTGCGGAACGCTTCAATGTCCTCTGAAAGCACTCGCTCGGCCGCTTCGCGGGTTCGCAGCGGGACGTCCGTTTCACTCAAATCAGCGTCAAGGAGGTCGCCCATCTGGTGAATCTCGGGGTTGTCGCCTACTCCAGCAATATGCGCAATCTCCTGAATTACGTCACGAAGTGTCGGCGATTCGTTGCCGTGCGTGCCTGGGTCTTTCGTGATTCCCTTTTCGTTGTAGGCCCGCCGTCCGGCTTTCTCCCAGACGTTCTTTTTCTCTGCTTCCAGTTCCCGCCCTTCGAGGTCGTAGAACGTCTCCACGAAACTGATGAAGCGCTCCATTGCCTCGCTGAACGGCGTGGTCCGACCAACAACGGATAGCTTCTCCTCGGGCGTCTCTTTGATCTCCAGGGGATTGAGGCCTGTCTCACCCCCCACGACAATCTGTTCAGCATCGAAGAGCTTCGACGGGCCTGCAAGCCCTTCGAGAGGGTCGATGAGGACGACGTTCATTTCGGGATTGCGTTCTTTGAGTTGGGTGAGAATCTTCTTCGACGTAGTGGACTTGCCGCTCCCAATTTTGCCGAAGACCATCATATTGTAGCCCATTCCCCGAAGATATGGATCGACAATCGTGGGTTCGTCTCGATCGTGGTGGATGCCAACCTCGATTCCCGATGGCTCGTAGATGTTGTTCGACGTATAGGGCATCTGCTTTGCCAGTGCACGCCCAAGCATCGGTGTGGCCTTATTCATCGAATCATAGACGAGCGGTGCAGCCGAGTGGGCCATCTCCTCCTGCTGGAAGTGGGCAGGAACGACCTCGCACCGAGCGGGTTGCTCTTTGAAGCGCTGTTTCATCGTCTTTGCAGCATCCAAAAGCTGCTCTTCGGAGTTGGCGCGAAGGCTCACGTAGGTACTCGTCATAAACAGCCCCGACCCTGATTCGGTCAGAGAATCCTCGATGTCCGAGGCAGCCTGCCACTTCCGATAGGCCGATTCGGCACCCCAATGGCCTTCCTGCTCTTTCTTCTCATAGTCGCTCTTGTGTTTGATCTTGTTCTTCTGGGACTGTTGCCGGGCATCGGATTTTGAGACCCCAAGCGCGTGCGTGGAGAGCGTGATATGCACGCCGGGTGTGTTCAATATGTCTCGGAACATGCCGATATCAGGGTTTTCGGGCCAATTCTCGACCCACATTCCAAGAACGTAGGTCTCCTCGTCCAGGACGAGATAGCGCTGATCATCATACCGAACCGACTCGGGAGCCAGAAATGACCGATAGTTCCCGGCGAGTGGATCACTGTCCTTTGCCTGCACATCGACCTCGTAGTCTGCGTCTACATCGGCGCTCGCACCCACAACCGGCGAATCATGGATCAATGCTCGAATCGTCTCATCAGGAATCGTGGCCGCATTGTCCGCTCGGTAGTAGGAGCGAAGCAACCGCGTGAACTCGACCAGTGAAATGGGCGTCCCAGTGATGCCATCGACACTCCCGAGTGCTTGAATGACGCTTTCGACACGCTTGTTCAGCCGAGCAGTCAAGTCAGTGCGAAGCTGCTCGAGATTATCGCCGTAGTTGTTCATCCGGCGGGCCTTGATCTGATCGCCGATCAGCGGGAGGTTGGTCGCACTGCCAAAGAGTCCGGCCGCGTCGTCCCACGATTCGGAGAGTTCGACCGGCATGACCTTCACGAGGATGTAGTGCTCGCGAACAAGCACACTCTCGTGGTCATCGTCGATAATCTCCACTCGTTCATCGAGCAGGCGACGTTGCAGGCGGTCCATCCCCGTGAGGTCTTTTTCGTCAGGGCGTTCAGCCGCCATTTCGTGATAATCCTCGCGATAGCTCTGCTTATCGAGCGAGCGAAGCGTGCTGTACTGCTCAATCTCGAAATCGACGGTTGTTGAGAGAGCTTCATCCAGCTGTTTGATGCGGTCCTCCCATTGGGATGCCGTTTTCGTACTCATATTCGCGGGATCGACGCGGATGGCGGCAACGACCGATCGGTCTGCCAATTCCACGGCGTTGTGTGCTGGGAGTGGTCGATTCACGGGCACCCACTCTTGGGTGGATTGGCCGCTGGTACTCGTCACGAATCGACGGACGAGGGGGACTGTTTGGAAGAGTTTCTGTGCGGTCGGATGCTCGTTTGGGGGTTGGGCGTTCTGACTCATTGGTTTGGACTTTGGGGTGTTGGTTTGCGGGCGATACTGTGGGTTAGCGGCGGTTCTGACGGGAGTGAAGCTTCACCGACTGCCGAGTGAGCCATTTCGTCCGTTGGGCGACGAACTCGCCTGCCGTGAGGTACTCCGGTTCGACAGCGAGCACAATCCCCGCACCCGCTAGCGCAGCGAGTGTCAGGAGAATTCTCGCGATTTGGAGTCGCTTCGGAAGGAATGGTGTGAGCACCAAGATCCCGAGTGCCGGGTAGATGGCACGAACAAGCTCGTTCATGTCCCATCGACCGAAGACGTCCCGTCCGCTGGCCATTTGATCGAGAACTTCTGCTCCAGGTGAATCTGGCATATGTGATCTAGGTGTGTAGTGGATCACCGCAGCACAGTGCCGCTCAAACACGGCACTGCTTGACTGCGAGTGGGAGGACAAGTCCCGGCCTCCGTGGTTGCAAGTCGGTACTGGCTGTCAGTCATCGGTATAGCCCTTCTTTCCGGACAACCGCCATCCGCCTTCATTTCGGCGCTTTCGCATACTTTCGTTCGGACGTGAGGGCGCCATCTCGGGCTGTGATCCCTGCCGTGTTACAGGTGATTTCCTTGGTTCAGGCGAAGGCGAGGAATCGTCTGTGCCGCCATCTGACCGAATGGCTCGGAGATTTTGGCGTCGATTGTGGAGCCAATTGGTGGTGGATTCTTTGCGCTCTTTGGCACGCTCGTAGGATTTCTCCATACCCTCTTTCGTAGGACGACTGTTCCCGGCCGCTTTGCTCATCTTCCCCGCATAGCGTCGCGTTGCGATCGACGTCCAACCGAGGATCGCGACCGACAGGATCGCACCACCGAGAAAGCCCATTCCGACGAGCATGTCGCCGAGGACTCCAAATCCGAAATCGAAGTCGATAATCAACCCAAGTCGGAGAAGGAAGGCCGCCGGGAAGACGAGGATGAGCAGCGTGAGGTAGTGCCACGCCAATCGGGCGAAAAACCCACGTATCCACTCAGCCGGTGCCGTGAGCGCCATGATCACGAGAATGGGCATGCACACCTGATAGAGGATGAGCAATGCGTGGCGCGTACCGAACATAATTGCCAAGGCAAATATCTCGGAGAGACTCGCCCCCTGGGTCAAGATGATGGTGAGTATCCCTCCAGAGGCGAGCTTGGCCAATCCATTCAGCGTCGTGGCCATCTCTGCCCCACTCGGGGCGAGCGTGGTTGCAAAGGCATTGTTCAGCCGGGCGATTGCTGTCCCGATCTGCCACCAGAGGCCGATGAACATCCCGCCAGCCGTCGTCTTAATCAGTAAGTTACCTCCATCAAGATCCCGTCCAATACCGGGTGCGGTGACCTTGATCGCGGAAAACCAGTGATTTAACACCAGCAGAACCATCGAGGTCGAGCCGACGAATGGAACGTAAAGCTGCCAGAAGATATCGTTCCAATTGGGATTCTGGTTCTCGACGGGGTAGCCGAGGATACCGAGATAGCCATCATTTGTCGGAAATGGCGTTCCGACGATAAATCCAGTAAAGGCGTTGATGAATTCCTCGATTGCCGTCGTGATTTGCTCAACAAGCCACGTGCCGGCGAGGAAGTTAATCGCGATCTTCGCGGTCTCTTTCGGCCCCGGAATATCAGGCATGAATCCACCGAAGCCGCCACTCCCGGATGAGCCACTACCCGGCGCATGCGAGCCGTTGGCTGGCGTCGTTGTCGTCGAATTATTGGCTGCAGATCCGTTGGGCGGAGTGGCTTGGAACATCGAGTGTGACGAGTGGGGAGTGGCGGCGATCGCCGAGGTAATCAGCATCGGAACGAGGAGGGCGATAGCGAGACTGACAACCAACACTCGTCGGGTGTTGGCGTGCATACGTTCCTCCTTAGACACCGGGCAGACAGCTGGTATCGACCGGGAATGCCATCCAGCCCATCATGATGCCAAGCAGCGAGAGACCAACGAGAGCGCTGATGAAGCCCTTGTGTCCTCTCATCTGCATCTGCTTGAACGTGCCTTGCTTGCCACTCGACATTGTGAGTGCCTGTCCACCACCGCCAATGAGTTGGCTCAGCGCGTACGCGCCAACGAGGAACGTCCCGCCAGCGGTGAGAAAGAACGGGAGTGCCTGTCCGATGAATTCGGATTGATTGCAGACGTTCACGCTTCCACTCGATTGGGCAGCGACACGACCGATAACGAGGCCTGATGTGAGCGCGACACTGTATGCCTTCGGAATCGCTGTTGCAACCGTCTCATCCGTGACGCCGATTGCTCGACCAGTACGCACGGCCACTGTGTCTACCAGCTCTATACCAGCGTCAACCGTCCCTGCAATTGTCTGTGAAACGGAGTCACTAGATGCTGTTTCTGACCCGTTTTTGTCGCTCTGTTCGTGGTTTCTTGAGGGAACCATATTCCATCCTACTCAACTAGAAAGAGAAATAAATAGTTTACGGACAGTAGTGTCTTTTCGTATTTGACTGTCCGTAAACTACAAAAGGGCAATGACAGACAACACTTACGTATGATACGCTACGAATTGCAGCCGATGGTTCGACTAAAGGATGTAGACAAGCAAATCCTCGACCTGTTTCACGAAGGCGATCGAACGCAATCATATCTGGTCGACGAAACAGGCTACACCCGCCAGTATATCCATCAACGATTAGAAGTGCTAGAAGCAGCGGGCTACATCGAAAACATCCACGCTAAATCCGCACTGTACCACCTCATCACCGACCCCCGCGAAAACACCGAGGACGGCGAAGAAACAAACTCATGACCGCACTCAAAACGACACTCATTGATGCGATCAAGCACAGTCGAAAAGTGCGCTTCTGGGGCGCAATTCTCCTGGCGCTCCTCGTTTGCTATGCATTTGGTATCAAGGGGATCGGATCATTCATCATCATCCTTGGTACCGCCGCCATCGCAAACTGGAGGGCGTAACGATGGGCACCCTCGGCAGAGGAGTATCTGCAATTCTGTTCGCATTTGGAGCCCCATTCATCGCGTTCGGTCTCTCCTTCATTGGATTCTGGTACTATCTCTCGATGTACCTTCCCGAAGGCTGGGCAAAACCAGCGGCGTTTCTTATTTCGCTTGTCTGTGTCTGGGGTGTCCTCCGCAATATCAGAAAAATCTGATTTCGAGGATCAAACCGGCTTTCCATTAACAGTGATATTCTCCATCACGTCACCCGATCCACGAAAGAGTATGTTCTTCGTCGCCTGCCAGCCAGGCGTCTGTACCTGCAGATTCCGAACGGTGACGTTGCTTGCTGCATCATCAACCACGAGTGCTTTCGTCGGCGACTCGTGGATTGTTATCGAGACGTTCTCAATCAACGCTTTCTGCACCCCATGAAGGACAGTGAGACTCCAACCAGTCGGCTTCTTCTGGATGATCTGTGTATTCTTGACGGTACAGGAACCATCATCGATCCGAATGGGACGCTGCTCGTAATAGAACTTGTTTCCGAACGACTGATCGATGATGACCTTGCACCCAATGATCTTCGAGTTCGTCCCGCCAATCCGGATGTTTGAGGCCTGTGAATTGCCCGCAATGCAGTTTATCACTTCAACGGTACCGTCTCCTGTGCCGGGATGTCCACCGATTACGTAGATTCCGTTGTCAGGCCACCCACCACAGATAACCCGTTCTAAGCGGAGCTTCCCCTGCGTGCGTGGATGCATCGTAATCCCCGACGTCGCCCACGACCGACCAGCATACGGCCCGCCGTGGTAGGTATCTCGCGTGTTGATCGTCTTTTGGTAGGTGAGACCACCATGTCGAATGTCGATATTCCGGGCCCGAATAAACGCATTCTCAGTCGCTGGATTCAGTCGAAATGGTCCCTGACACCCTAGCGAGTGCATTCCGACTTGCCGAATATTCTGAATCACCGATTTCCCGGCTGTGTGATGATTCAGAATCTGCATCCCTTCGTTCTTCCCGCGCCAATCAGCTGTGAACCCACCAAACACGAAGCGTCCCGTGTGTGGCGTGTCAGGCACTCCGATTTTGAAATGTTGAGCAGGGCCGTGATACTCGCCCTCGGTGACATCGAATCCCTCGATCGCGTCCACGCGCCCGTGTGTGAGGACCGCGTTCTGCCCGATAATTCCGAGATTGCGGAGTCCAACGTGACGATGGTTCGTATTCAGCTTATATCGACCAGGTGGGAAGTAGACGAGTGTGTCGTGGTCGATCACACGGTCAAGGACATCATCGATCGCGTGCTTCCCCGTGTTGTCCGCACCTTTCTTCGCAATGTTGACTCGGTGCTTGAACTGGTCGACGTACGTTGTCGGATCGAGTCCCGATGGTGTGTTCTCTGTTGAATTCGTGCTATTGGTGCTGTTCGATCCAGTATCAACCGCACCAATTCCACTGCCGTACACACACCCGGACAGTGACGCAAGACCGAGACTACCGGTTGTCGTGAGAAACGCCCGTCGACTGTGCGATTTGTGGCCATCTGTGTCAGCAGTTGGTGGTGGTGTCATAGGAGAATCACTGGCGTTTCAGTGCAGGTGTTGTTTCTAGAATACGTTATTACACAAATCTAAATAAGTTTTACGTACGTTACTAAATGGATTGAAGTGGGTTTTTTAGAATTTCAGACGCCTGCGTTAGCATCGTATACTAACAGAGAGGGTGAAGAAAGAGTGAGAGGCGGGAAGAGCTCAAAACGCAGTCAGACTGAACGACTCGTTATCGAGTAGTACCAGGAACGAGATCCCAAACTTTCTCAGTCGCGACGTACTCACCGTCCCGCCCTTCGATGTATCCCTCATCAAGTGCCTCGGCTATCGAATCATCAATATCGCCGTCAAAGCGACCATGCTGGGTTGCAATCACACCGATGTGATCACGATCAATTGTCGCACGGTTTTGCCCGCCCGTATTATGCTCGATAATCCGAGCGACGATTGCGGCATTCTCGCTCATATCGACTGGTAGTGCTCGAACGTCGTTAAATCGGCTGGCTGTGCAGGTTAGTATTATATACTAATCTACGAGCGACTGACTGTAAGCGCACACTCTTGGTCAACACAGTCACCACTTCGATTGTAGAATGCAGGATTACGAGTCGTGCTTAGCATCCCTTACTCCTCGAACAGTTTCCTCGACCGTCACAACACCGTCCTCATGGAGCACATCACCGACAATAACCGTATCAGCGACAGTTGCCATTTGGTAGGCCGATTCATAGTCGTGAATGCCGCCACCATAGAAGAGCTGCGCTGACGAGAGTGCATCTCGTGTGGAAGCGACGACAGCTGGATCACCAAGCATGCCGGAATACTCGAGATAGACGATCTGCTGACCGAGGACCTGTTCTGCGAGTTCAGCATAGGCGACGACGTCATCGACGTCGAGGTCACAGTCCGCCTGCGTATACATCGCGACTGACGACGTCGGATTGAGGACGATATACGCTTCTGGGTGGACGTAGTCCCACTGAAGATCAGATGAGCGAACCCATTCGTGGTGTGCTCCTGTGATCCACAAGGGGTCATCAGCATTCAGAACAATCGGCAGCAAATAACCTGAGAGTGCCTCGGTGTGAGACGACGATGGGCGGTAGGTCGGCTCGACGAATATCGGGATCTCCGTCGAAGAAAGCACATCGAGAATCGGTTGAACACGTGCTTCTGTTACGTTCGTGGTGCCCCCAACAATGATTGCATCCGTTCCTGTGTCGGCAATGCCAGCGTAGGTATCCCCATCATGGAGTGCTTTGTCTGGGTCGACTTTCGTGACATGCTCCCACTGTGCCCACGCAGCCGCCATACTTCATCATAGTACGGAGATACGCAAACCGCTTTCCGTCTGTTCGTCTTCCACGTGTCACGCTGAGTCTGTCCGGATCCGTTCGACTGATACGTCTACCACAAGGTCCATGAAATCGCCGTCAGCACCGACCAGAAGCGTTGTGTCTTCAGCGACCGCAAGCGCCACGGCATAGGCGTCGCCGAGCGCGATCCCCCCCGCTCCTTTCACTTCAGCCGCCAGTGGCCACGACTCGGAGGGTGCACACAGTGTGACACCGCCGTCCACCAAGTCACGCACGGCCTGTCGGCCGGTCGTCAGTGTCTCTTCTGTTGGCGTTCCTGATGGGGAACCAGTTTCAAAGCGGGCGATTTTGTACATCAGTTCGGTCGCCGTGATTTCACTGACCGCTACAGACTCCTCACCCATGTAGACATCCATCAGGAGGTCGCGGACAGTCCCCCCACCGGGTTCACCATAGTAGTATGCAAGGAGGGGTTCTGTATCAAGAACGTAGCGATAGCTCATTCGTCGGTGGTCTCGTCTGTGTCGTCGGTAGCGACGTAGCGCTGGTAGTCACGCTGGTCGGCGGTGTCCTCTGCCTGGCGCTCAGCTGCTTGCTCCTCTCGATGGTGCGTAATGACCTCGCCACGTTCGTAGTCTTCGCCCAGTGACCCGAAGCGTTCACTTGGTTTCGGGACTGGTTCGACGACGAGTTCGCCGTCTTCTTCGCGGAAGCGCACACGGCCTGGGATTTCGATGCCATACTTCTCACGGAGCGACTTGGGGATCGTCGCCTGGCCTTTGCGGCTGATACGGACGACGTGGTCGCCATTTTCACTCTTACTGCTCATAGTTCTTTACTGAGTAGATAGTATGACTTCCAGAATATTAAAACATGCGGTGAGAGGGGATTGAGCCCCCCAAAGAACCACCCGCTGCTCCATTTTGTACTAAGCGGGTGTACGCAGCTTTCCTGAACATGGACGCCGTGCGTGCGCGAGCCTGGTACAACGAGACTTTCGTGAACTCGTCGTGAAATGTGTGGTTCATAACATCAAGCGTACCGCAACATGACCAAATCAACCGCCGTACGGCGATTCACCAGTGCCCTTTCTTCTTAAGACGTCCAGCTCTGAATTTTCGACCGGACCTCTGTTGCCGGAACATGCGTTGAATAAGTTTGATCGTGAAATACTTCGTAAACCTGTGGTTCAACCGGTTTTGGAGCCTCTCCAACCACTCTACCATTCTGTTCCACCGGGGTTGCCCCGGTCGTCAACCCGACAACAGCACCATCCGTTGTTGTAAGTGGACTCCCGCTAGATCCACTCATAGCCGGCACCGTCGTCAACATACTCCTGCGATCGGTCTTCACGTATCTACCAAGGCTAATCACCCAATTCCCAATCGCATAGGGATGACCGACTTGAAGCAAAGGCTGATTTTTCTCAAGCGACCCCTCGTCACCCATCGTAACGCTCGGAATCGGCACAGAATCCATCTCAGTCGGTCGAAGAACAGCAACGTCTGGCTGAAGCGACGCATCGATTATCTCCACAGTAAACGACTCCCCACCAAGTGTCCAGCACTCCAACGTCCGAGACCCCTCAACAACGTGCCCATTTGTAATGATATACTCCCCATCAACACACCAACCAGTTCCCCCTTGACTACCTCTGCTGGAGGTTTTCCCGATGATCTTAACGACGGATTGTCTCAGTTCTTTTCCGGTCTTTTGAGCAGCAGCTCGTGTATCATCGGAAAACTCTCCAGTAGCCTCCGGAGTGGACTGCTGGGATTGCCCAGAGTCAACCGTCTCTAATTGCTCAGTACACCCGGAAAAACCAGCTATACCCGCCCCGACCGTGGCAAGAACAGCTCTTCTACTCTGTGACAGTTTCCGGATACGGTTAGCAGAATTCATCGGATACATAACTATTTCCTTCGGCCCACTTAAGTTGGTGTCGTGGTCCAGACAGTACTCATTCGTACAAGCGGCCAATTCCCGTTCAGCAAATAGGAGGCGAAGCTCCCAGCGCTCGTTTCGAGCGATTGCACGCAACACTGACCCTTCGTGTTCGACAAGGATGTGAACGAGATGTTCAATGTGGTCCTCCCATTCGAGTTGATACAAACAGTCTGTTTCGAACTCGCCAATCAGCTGGAAAGCAGCAACGCTGTCATCCTTGCTAAACGCCGCTTCGAGCGGCGCACGATCAGGTACATCGGCCCAAATGAACGATGGAGACCACGTATTGGTGGGCTGCGGGGTTCTCGTGGCTCTCGGTGGTGACTTGGATGAGTTCGGCTCTACTACCTCATGTTGCACTAAGCAGAACTAAGAAAGTCTGGCAAGCGTGTCGAATCTGTGTACTGTTGCTTCTCGATTTCATAGAAACTTGGCCGTATCGCCTGAACCAAAGAGTTGTCTTCTATGACACCAATAGGAACATCGATAAAAGAAAAAATAGATCGCCACATCGGGATTAGAGCCACTCATCGGGGGGTTCATCTGTGTGAGTGTGCCTCAACCTGCCAGCACGACCAATACACCAGTCGTAACGAAAATCGATGGTGTCAACTGTCCTCAGAGCGACCTCACGTATCTTCTGGTGGGGATTTCGGTAGAGGGTTGTAGAGTTCGAATATCCTCGTTGAGTGCCCCAAAGGACTACGGTCGTCCTTCTCATGTGCGGATTTTATTGTCACTGACCGTCATCTGTGGCGGTTGGAAATAAGAGGATAGACGGACAAACAGAGTGCAATGTCGCTATATGAGCAACGGCGGTATAATGGCTACTTTCCAAGTAGGCGATATAAAAATTTTACTCTCGCTCTATCCGCTGTCGTTGGATTTTGGAGTTACTGGGCGTTCTCACGTGGTATTGTCTTTGCAACGATGTATATCGTTATGTTCGGTTTCCTGGGAATCTTGTTCGTACTACTCTGGGAGTGGTAACTCCCACATTCGATCAAGATATAATCTAATGCACGACTTTGATCGAGTTAGAGATCAAGTTACCTCCTCTAGAATCACCCGAGGTGGACAGTCCAATAAAGAGCATACTCGATGTCTCCTCTCTTTTAACCACTTCAGGCACCGTATAACAATAGTCAACGCAGTCATTGGAAAAGGTGTGAGCGTCGTAGGAACGTGCCTGGAACCATGCGCCTGCGACGTTCAAGCACAAAGAATCAAATGTGATCATCTCACGCCAGTTCCATACCGGCGTAGTCGTGCCCACTCTTCCCGGCACGACCACGCTCTACTCGCAGGGGGTTCCGGGACGAGAACGGGTTGCTTGTTGGTAGAAGCACCATCGACCCCACGTCGATGGCGGCCACTTCGTGGCCCAGGTGGTTCGAATCCACCCCCGTTCGTATCAGAGCATATTCTCACAGTCTTCACACGCCGACCACTCCTCGGATTTTTGGAATGTGGTCAGGTCAGCCTCCGCTGCTAAACGGTGGTTTTATGGGTTGTAGGAGCACTCTACCGTGAATTGCCAACACGTGTAAAAGTGAAAGACAGAGTTTGTATACGACGTCAGCAGTTAGAAACTGTATCAGCAGAAGAGAACGGTGAGAGATGTCGGATTAACAACTGCCGAGATTCTGGAAGTCGCTCTGGTTACACTTTGAACAACAGGATGGTTTCGAGATAAAAGTGGTTCCGCATTCTTCGCATTCAAAAATATCACCGGTCGCCCGCACCTGCTGTTCGGTCTGCTGAGACGGGGTTTCTGAACGAAAGGCACCGCGTAACCGATGTAGTAGTTCCATAGCAATGCATAGACACTTTCTCAATACACATAGATTTTATCGCCAAAATGGCATAATAATCCCATTATTACTGTGTTGAATATTGTCAATGAAGTCGGCTTACCGGTTCCGAGATACCGCTGAAACCCACATAGTCGCACTCCTGTGGTTCATCATTCTTCACCCCCAAGGAGACAGTCTCAAGCGTCCTGGAAACTACTTGGCGGCGATATCGGTCGCGTACTGTTATATATCTCTCAAGTGTATCCTCGGCCGTAGCGTCGCGTGTTCCGTGAGCGTTCACTGGCCGGTGATATCTGAGACCGTCAGTTGGCGTACCACGGATAAAAAAGACTGAAGCAGTGGTTCGTTCGGCAGTTCCTTCCGTCCGGTTCTTACGCATAGCCAGCACGGGAAGTCACCGAGGCCCTCACAGTCGCAGTCTTTGGCATCATTGTCATCCTCCGACGGGAACGCATTGAGCGTCCCGTCGTTAGTTGCGGTTTCGATGGCGGCCATGTGTTTGCAGATGCGTTGCGGTGGACGTGATGCGGGCACGTGCAGGCCATCAGGTTTTCAGTCACTACGTTGATGGAGACAGTATATTGGTGCTTTTCGGGGTTCTCGTGGCTCTCGTTAGAGACTTGGATAAGTCCAGGAGTATCAACACGAAAGCCGAACTGCTCCCACAGTGGGCGTTTCTGTGCCGTCTCGTCAGCTTCACGGCCTGTATACAATCTTGATAGCCGAATCATATATTAGTGTTTTATCGAATGGAACAAACATGCCCCACTGTGAGAATTGCGGATCGTTTGTGACTCGACACTATGTCCGTGTGTTCACACCGGATGACGTCAAGGAACCTCGTGTTTGTCCATACTGTGAAGACATAGTTCGAGATGGAAATGAGATACGGCAAGCACGCTCTCCACGAAGAAATTCATGAAGAAAGAAGGGAATCCGATAGCCGTAATCATCGACAAGAAACATAGTATTCGAGAGACCATGGTTCTCAGCCAGTTCAAACAGAAACGTAGCCACTGGATCAGTACCCTGCCAATCGAACCCAGCGACGCTGAGAAGCAGTTTTACGAGACATAGTGAACTGCCCTGGGGGTCAAGTCCTGAGGCAGTCGCTCTGTTCCACCTGTAGACATCCTCGGTTTGTTTTCTCTCTGTTGTCGCTCTTTCATTTGGTGAGGTGAACAACACTTCCTGGGACACTCTTCTACTGATCACTGGTGATCTCGTTTCTAGTCTCATAACTGACTGCCTTATTTTCGAACTGTAATACAAAGCATTTTGCCGAACTCTACCAAGCCACAGTTGCGGCGTAGTTGCCGCGGACACCCTGAATGGACTTTGGATCTGGCCCTATAACTTCTGATCCACCCCTACCTCGCTGCATCGCACTAATTCACCACGCTCCGAGCTGAAATTCTCACAGTCTTCTTTTCCAAGTTAAGCTATTCATCCATTTGTTTTAGGCTACTCTTACCAGTAGTAATTGGCTCGAAACAAAGGTATGCCTTCACGATTTGCAAACCATGTCTACAGAAGCAACCATAGCCGACCAGGAATTCACGGAAACGATCCACTCATTCCTCGAGGATGCAGATACCGTCCACATCATTAATCCAGCATCAGAAGTCTTCCGAACAGTGATCCAGACAGCAACCGAATTTGACGATGATCTACCCAAATTCCAGGTGCTTGCCACTCCTGACGTGCTCAAAGCAGCGGTCGACGATTTCATTCTCGCGAGTCAAGCAGCTAATCTAATCGAGGAAGGAATCCTCTCACTGCGGACAACCACCGATGTCGCACGGAATTCCCTGCTCATTAGTGACGAGCAAGTGGTGGCGGTCGTCAAACTCAATGCGGCGTTGACAGGGCTTCACTCGACGGACGATGACTTCGTCGAGACCGTGCAGACGACGTTCATGGACGAGTGGGACGCCGGCGAAGAGTTCGGGTTGCGAACGCCACCGCTGTCACGGGTCCGGGACACCCTTCGTGACGATTTCGGGGACGATGTTGAAAAGGACTTCATGACAATGCTGGAGTCGGTTGAGACCGTTCCCGGTGAGGAAGACGAACTCGACGAAGTTACAATCGCGTTGTTGGTCGCGGCGAACAACGAGATGCTGCTCTATGATATCAGTAAATGGGGTGAAGATACTGGTGTGGCGAGCAAGGCAACATTCTCGCGGACAAAAACACAACTTGAGGATCGCGGCCTGCTCGACACGGAGAAAGTGCCGATTGATGTCGGTCGGCCGCGCCTTCGGTTGGTCTTAGCGCCCGATAATCTCGAAGATGTGGATATGCTTGCGGAACAGGTGACTGCATAGTTCGGGAGAGAAAAAGATACCTGAGACTGGGCCAGGGATGGTAAGTATCATTCTTCGGTGTGAGTTATAGAAGAATGAGAGTAAGGAGAGACATCGGGAAAATTAAGCTACGTAATCAGGTTATTAACCAAATAAAGGAATGCATAGAAAGAGGTGGACCGAGGTCGGAGCACTTCTGACAGATGGGACACGAAACCGTCGCTAATCCACCGGTGCCGAAGGCTCTGGATTGGGCTGGCTTCCCAGTAGTGAACGACCTTCGATGAGTCCGGGGGCATCGGCGTCGAAGGAAAACTGTTCGGCCTGTGTGCGGTGCTGTACCATCTCGGGCAGCTTCGTAGGCCACAGATGAGGTTGTACTCAGGGATTTTACGATTGTTTTAGGAAGGAGTAAAAAATGACAATCACCGATGAATATCACTACTCCGCATCAAGAAAGTAGCCCGAGAGTTGATTTGTCTCTAGAACATGATTATGTCCATGGCCACGCTTGAGGTAGCCTTGCCTGACCGTATCGAGAGTGATATTGATCGCCTTGTCGAACAAGGTGATTTTCTGAATCGAGAACAAGCGATCGAAGAGCTTCTCACATTGGGGTTATCGGCCCAGGAAACTGGCGATGAATCCGAAGCGGAGTTGGATGGAGATCTGTTTACAGATGCTGTCGATGAACAACAGGATCCGGCCGATCAATACAACGATCCGCTCTAACCCTCCTCTCGAAACGAGGAGCCAAGACTGCCTTCCACCTCGAGTTTAATGAGACAATCGAGGTTTTCTGGTCAATTATTTCGACTAGTCCGTCTCGACCGATCTGTCGGGCAACACCCGACACAACCTGCCGATTCTTCGTTCTGTTTTCTGACCTGAATATCCAGTTTCAGTCACTTATATTGAATTTAGTTATGGCTATATTTGCGGGAGGGAAAACGGATGAGGCACATCAAACCAATAGCGGTGCTTCTCGCATTCATTATGGTTAGGGAGTGGATATCGTACCAGTGGCGGCAATCTCGCATCAACCGGCGAGTTCGTAAGTGAGTCAACACCAGGGCGCCGGGCAAGTGAACGTCAACCATCAATCGCACAATTATGGTGGTGTGCAGGTGTCCATTCAGAAGAACTCAAATCGCCAGATAGCCGTGTCGAGTGCCGGAAATTATAACCATCAATCGAGTGGTGGCGGCAATCAAGTTGGTCATAGATAGGGGATGAAGACGGCGACCTCATTTTCTGCACTACTGATTCAGCGCATAGCAGATGTTGAAGTCCGGGTTCGTTCCGGATGCTCGCCACTGCATTTCGAGCAGTCGCGTAGCAAGCCGCTCAGCGTCAATCTTCTCGTCACGCATCTCCCCCAAGATGGTTGCAAGCTCACCTGGAGGGTATCGAACAGAGGCTTTCACGGTGCATAGAAGATCCCTCACTAGGATACGCCGTAAACAGTTGACAGCCAAACCGCAAGTGAATACATATAGTGTTAGTATAATCTACTAACCTATGTGAATACCGGTACCAAGCAAATACGAACGAATCGGGAAAGTCGAAACCGGTGGCGGAGTTAGTGAGGTTCCGCAAGGACGTCTGCCGCCCACACCTCAGGGCGGGTAGGGGCAAGTCCCATTGTAAGCATTGCATTAGGAACAGCGAGATGGTGCCCGCATGAACTCAAATGGACCAGAGATGGTCCAGCCATCGTGATCGTCCTAATAAGCCGCAGACAACGGGACAACGGTACTCTATCCTTATTACCCCGCAGTCGCCACAATTGTACCTCTCAAGTGTTTGATGGCCTTGGAGCGCCGGTAACGCGCGAATTCCCCATCACAGCCTTCGCAAATCACCCACCATCGGCGATGTGAACCGCTCGCAGTGCCAGATTGTGTCGAGGGCGTCAGTCCAAGGCTTGAACGGCTCATTGTGATCCGCTTCGCCGAACTCGTGGCACTGCCACATATGAAATGACTTATGACGCATAGTCCCGCCAAACTGCTTCCCGTCCAAAGATCGTAGGCCGCCTACATGAGTGCAATCGGGAAGCATGACAAGGTCACATTTTGTGATGCCCGACTCTCGCTAAGCGCAGTGTGAGTCCTCCTAAGCAATTGCTTTCACCCATATATTTAAAGTAATCTATTGGGGTGGTCATTGGGAATGAATGATTGGGAAACTAAGTTCTCGGCTTATCCAGGTTGTTCAAGGACTTTCGCAATGGTAACGATCGCATCAAATTCCGTTGGTGTTCCCTGAATGTTGATTTCTCCTTCATCACGATCGTACTCAATAGAGTCAATTTCGGCTGCTTTCGGAAGATGCACCTGGCGAAGCGTGAGTTCAATCCGATCATACTCTTCATCAGGAACATTTCCGCCAGGAGCGTTGCTTTCAAGATTTGCAACATAGTCAACGACTTCATCTACTGATACAGTTCCGCTGTGTTGATCAAGATAATACAGTGCGTATCGTCGTCGCTTCTTACTAAAAAGGTCAAAGACTGTGTCTAGCGTCGCCATGATTCCTACCACTGCCTAGTCAATCACCGATGATATTGCTTAGGGATTCGGCTACCCTCTTGGAGGAAACGCTTTGTTCCCATTGTGTTAAAAATATTTTAGTATATATGTAGCTAGTATATTTGGACTAGATGAAACGGCCATATTAATCCGGGACGGGTAACGAGAAGAGTTTTATTACCTATGCAGATCCCAGCAAGTCGCTTCGACTGACCCACCCCTGTCATTCGTGGTCCCGACGGTCGCCGCATGTTGACCAAGCACCCGCTGATATCTCGGGCGTATCGTCGATCGCTGTATTCTCCTTTCCTAAAGCATTCACTAGTCGGTGATATTCCAGACCGTTAATCGGCGTCTCTTGGCTAAAAAAGCTGAAGTGGTGGTTCGTTCGGCAGTTCCTTTCGTCCCGTCCTCACGCATGGCCAGCATGGGAAGCCATTCAGGCCGTCGCAGTCGCAATCTTCGGGTTCGGCATCGTTGTCGTCCTCATACGGGAAGGTCTTGAGCGTCCCGTCGTCGATGGAGACATATTCTGGTGGTTTGCAGGATCTCGTGGTTTTCGTTGGTGACTGCGACGAGTCCAGGTTTACTACCTCATTTTTTCTAAGCGGGTATGAACACACCTAATTTTGAGTGAAGAACCACTGGTGGGAACTGCCAATTGCTACCAACAACGCGGAAATTCCGACGACTAGTCGGCGTCACTCTCCCCGACAATTCTGACAGCCATTCTCCTCAAGAGAGATTGTGAGTACCGATCTGCCACAAGTGGATCTCGCCGATGAGGTCGATGTTTGCATTTTCGGAGTGCTGGTCTTTCATACCGCATCAGTCTCGTGCTTCGATTTCTTCGGCGAGGGTAAGATATCGTTCAAGATGCGGTGTTTCGTGATAGTGCACGGTCTCACCGTGTCTGTCATACTCAATGATATCGTAGTCGGCGAGCTTCGGGAGGTGGTTATGGACGAGCGCGATCCGTGCTTGTTCAGGGGTTGTGACGGCGTCAACTTCCTCGTGAACGTGTTCAACCAACGTGTTGAGTTCAGCTGTGTCCGTCTCCTCATCTATGAAGAACTGCACAGCAGCACGTCGAGTGGGATTCGCGAGCAATTTGCAGACGGTACTAACCGTATGGTCTGACGTCGATTGGTGAGCGGTTGTCGGTGGGTGAGTCATTGGTCTGATATTGAGGGCGTCCGTGACACCAGTCTCTTTGTCCTCCAAGCCCGCAGGGAGCGAGCGAAAAATAATTTGGAGTGTAACGATGCTCATTCGGCTATGTGATTATCATCCCAACATTCTCCTTAGGTCATGGGGCCGTTCGAACGGGGTGGTTAAAACCACTGAAAGATAGAACCACGCTAATCGGGCGAAGTATCTCGCGATGACCCAAGAAGCGCGTGTTCAAGAAGGGCTTCATTGCCACGCCGAATCAAATCCGAAAGTGACTGTTGACTAATGTCGAACTCGTCCGCTAATTCCGAGAGCGTAACTTGTCGTGGGGTCTGAAAGTATCCGTGCTGGAGTGCGAGCAGAAGCGCATCACGCTGTTTCTCCGTCAGAATACTTTCCACGAGGTCATCGCCAGCTTCACTGAGTGTGTGTATCTGCCCGAGTGTATACGGAATTTCGTTTTCGCGACAGTGATTATGGAACGTGGTGAGGTCATCCTGAGAGGGAAAGAGGACTTCGAACTCCCAGGCGTGAGAATCATAGCCATAGGCACTCCGGATGATCGTTTCGGCTGTTGTGAAACCTTCGAAAAAGCCCCCGTCTGGAATATTCCAATTCAAGAGATACAAGCGTCGATCCCCGAGTTCCTCAATCTTGCTGAATTCGCGGACATGGTCGTTAGCGCGGACGCGCTGTTCGAACGCATCTAAATCATCGTTCCAAGCGAAAAACAAGGGGATCGCATTCGACCCAACGGGGACGATTCGCTCGAATTCGATCTCGATCTCCGAGTCAGCTGTAAGTAAGCGGCCAAGCGCGAAGTCTGTGGCTGGGAGCGAGAACTCAACGAGAGTTGCCATTACTTTACAAACAAACTATCTGGTATCTCTTAGGTCTCTTGGCGGGACCACCAAGCAACTCTCGCACAGATTTTAGTTCAAGATGCTGAGGACATTTCACTGCCGCTTCTGCTGTTCTCAATTGAAACTGTCTATCAAATCGTCCGCCACTTCGTGGAAGGTCATAATCGAATAGCCTCCTTGGCAATACACAACCAGACAGTTCGCTCCCGTAATTAAGTGTTGGTCAGCATAAAACCGACCATTATCATAATTTTTAAATATAGTCAATTTATAGTATAGAGCTCATCGAAGGGACGCGAAGACAACGTCATTGGAAAATCACCTTCTGTCACGAAGAGATACACGTGCAATATGTAATGTGTTTGTAGATAAGATAGATATTAGCTGACGAGATAGGCTCGTATATGGGAGGAACGATCGTCGAAGTCAGTATCGCTGCCAAAGAGTTTGCACTCGGGCACACGTTGGCCACTCTCGAAACAGTGACTATCGAAGTCGAACAGACGATTACGACCGATCGAGATGGCTTGATGCCATTCATATGGTTCACCACAGACGATAGTCATGCACTTGAGCGCGCGTTGACTGACGATGATAGTGTTACTGACTTTCACCTGATCGCAGATTTCGAGACAGATTCTCTCTATCAACTCAAGTGGAACGATCAAGTCAACCATCTGATTCGCGTTCTTGCCGAAGAAAACGGGGCAGTCCTCGCTGCAACTGGCCAAGACGACTCCTGGCATCTCCGGTTATTGTTCGCTGATCATGACGCAGTGCGACGCACATCCGAATACTGTGAAGGGCAGGGGATTCCGTTAGAAATCAAGAATATCCAGGAATTCACGAGAGACTCTCAAACCCGATTCGGGCTCACAAAATCACAGCAACGAGCACTGCAGCTCGCTGCTATACACGGTTATTATTCGGTGCCCCGTGAAGCCACTGCGGATGACTTAGCTGAAGAACTTAATATCTCACATCAAGCACTCTCTGAGCGATTGCGACGTGCCCATGGCAATCTTGTCGACCATGTGTTCCTGAATCGAGTCGGTACACCAGAGGTCGCAGAAACAGATTCCAACGAAGATGTAGCCTCTGAGTGAAATCTGCCGGTGTCTTAGCCACTCTCAGCGTCGATTAGCTCCAGTTCAACCGTCCGGTCAGCGTGGACAGTGACCAGATAGCCACAGTACTCGAACATCACTTTCCCGTTCCGTTCGGATTCTCGGTGAAGTGGAGCAAACAGCGTGTCGAGTGCATCTGGATCAATAGCCTCGTATAATGGTGGGCACTCACTTGGATCGGGACCGTCACGGGCAGCGATCGCCGCCTGGATCAACACCACGATTGATGGCGCTGTTACAGTCGTCTGCTTGTCGCTCGGTGAGTTGATCGTTATCTCTCCCATTTTTAATTTCTCCCAGAGTCCTCGTGACTGATGGGGTATCCCTCACGAGCACTCGATACAAAACTCTGGCCTGTAGTTATAAACATCCTCTGGCAAGAGATGAAACGGCAACTTGACTATTCAGGCTTTACACGCATAGATAAAGCAATTCTCCGATTTCCAATTGAGCAAAATTAGACCTCGTCGCGTTCTCACGTTTCGATTATGGACAGATACTTTTCCATTTTGGGATGACTCCAATATCGAATGGTTTCGCTTCGAGTATCAAATTCGATCACTCCGGCATCGTCCAGTTTTGGGAGGTGGTTATGTTGCAGCGCAACTCTCACCGTATCGTCCTGCGTACATTGCATGCGCGTTTCGGTTTCTGATTCGTGCTTCGAAATGACGGTGACAAGATCGTCTATTGTTGCGAGATCATTCTCGGTCTGTGAAAGATATGAGAGAATCAGGCGGCGATACGAGTGAGACAGGGTATCGAAGATCGTATCAAGGGAAAGATTCGGAGAAGGTGAGCTATCGGCACGTTGGGAGGTATTCGTTGGTTCACAGTCGATCTGCGAGGTAATCGTTTGAGAATCCGAACTACCAGGTCGATCGCTGTCGTGTGGGTTCATGGATACGTATTTTATGAGAACGCACGGATAGTATGCCCCGCGTACCGGCAACGCGTATGAACCCGATCTGAGCACGTTGGGGGGTCATCGGCCCCTTCATCATTGGGACACGGCTCGAGCACACTTTCTATCCCGCGGTTCTGTCGTGCAATATATGCGCTGGCTTAATAACTTCACAGGCTGCATTAGCAAGCATCCCCTCCATACCTATTTTCTGTAGAGAGACAAGAAATAAGCAGTATTACAATTTATAATCTAGCAACAGAGACCGAGTGTATACTCTTTGATTTTTAAGCAACTGTACCGGTGACGCCAAATAGTGGTATCTGCCGGGTTTAGTATGGCTTGCATTCAAAGACAGTAGGTAAAGAGGGTTCCTCATTGTTCTATCCTACTGTAGCAACGTGCAACTGATCGAGATGCAGTGCAGTCCACCGGACCTACCAAAATCATGGTCACCACAACAACTACTGACAGTCAATCCGGCGAACTGTGCGAGAACTGTGATGCGATGACGCCCCACCAAGTGACGATCGAAATCGTCACCGAGAACGAAGACAATTCAAATGCAGCATTCTCCCGAGAGCCCTATCGCGTCACGGAGTGCCAGCAGTGTGGCACCACGAGCAAACAGCGCGCAAACAACATGTAGAGTGGTGATAACTCATGTCAAGAGCGACCACGCCGAAGCAAATGAAGTCACGAATCGCAGACACACAATGTCAGAACTGCGGGAGTTTTGTCACCCGTGATTTCGCACGTGTCTTCGGTGATAATCAAAACACTGTGCATGGCTGTTTAGACTGTATGAATGGCACCGACGTGAAGAATGGCCAAGCAACCTACTTATAACAAATACATAATTATTGCATGATATCTGGAAAAGCGACCGACGATTTCGAAAGCATCACTAACGAAGAAACCGACCAGAGGCTTTCAGAAACGGAAATCAATGAATTGCTTGCGAACCGCCGGCGACGAGTGATACTTTCGTTCTTACAAGTACAGGACGGTCCGGTCGAAGTCGAATCGCTGATCGAACACCTCACCTACCAAGAGTTGGAGGCATGCTCGGGAGACAGATCAACTCGACTCTTTGAAGAGATCATGGAGGCCGTCTGGAGCGAGCATTTGCCACTGCTCGCCGAGCACGATGTTATCAAGTACGATCGAGAGAGCGAAAAAGTGCGTGGCTGGACTAATGCCGGTCAGCTCACGCACCGTCTCCGAGAGCACGATAACTGATTGTTATCAATAGAACACATCGGTTATCGATTTCGTCTGTTATCGGTCAATAGGAATCAACGCTAGAAAACAGGGTCTCGAGGTGGTTCACTGCATGTGATTTTAGGTGGCAGAGACCTGGCTTCCTGGTGTTATGGAGATAGACCTGGTACGTTTCTAAGTAAAGAGTTTTAGTCCATGTATCAGTACTAAAATCGGATTAGTCAGCGTGTGAGGGGGCGGAGTGCGTTGCGTTCTTGGATTCCGTCTGAGGCGTCGACATCGGGGATGAGTCCCGGAGTGGGCGCGGCGAGCGGAGGGCAACGATAGCCAGCCAGATACTGCCGGTGAGGAATGCGCCGAGAGCGGAAAGTGCCATGTCCATAGTGAGGAACGCAGTTGCGTAGACAAGGCCGATCACCGCAGATGGGAAGCTCGTGCTAAAGGGGACGTTTGCCATAGAGTCGCGGAGGGTAGGGAGGAGAGCAATGAGAGAGAAGACGTTTCCAACAAGGAAGACAACGTCTTGCCACATCATTGTCGATCACTTTGATTTCTGGCTGCTGCGAGGTGTGTTGCGTTGCTTTCTGTTTCATCACTACTGGGTAGGAGAGGGACACAGAAAAAACTTACTCAGTTCCGTGTAAATATTTCGTGAATGAGTACCGCACTAGACGATCACACATCAAAACTTCTGAAAAGTAGACAATTACAATAGACGTAAGAAGCGATGGACACCGTTCAATACGACAGATACTATAAAGAACTAACCACCCTACTTACTATGAATATCGGCGACCACTTGCTGCGCATACTCGTAAAGTTTTGTTAAATACACATCACGAGCTGTGCATAGATTTCATCAAAGATCCCCAAAGGTAGTCCACTTCTGCTTATACACCAAATATTCAATCGACGTTGCTCACAGTACGACGGCATTCATACTCCTACATTTTGCATTAAGCAAGTGTGGACACACACGAGCCTGAGTGATTGTGAAGTGGGCTGGGCTCGTTCAGGAGACGGGCTTCTGTAGATCAGCATACGGACTGTCACTGACAGCGACCGATGAGAGTCTCTCTGCGAGAACGATGACCGCATCATCGGCTGTGTTGGCCCTTATCGACATGAATCTCTTCTCGTGCTCACTACGGGGAATGGATTATGTGTGTCATCCGGAGGTGTTGCCCCACAGACGTATCCGTCAGGGAGACCGAGTATATAAATACGAAATCATACGTACCCACTGTGTGTTTGTGCCCCACTCATAAAGGGGCCGCTTGAGCCGGATTCACCGGCCGTGCAGGGTCACTCCCTCGTTCCCTTCGCGTGGTCGGCACGCGGAACGCATTCTAGTAGATATGTCCCGCAATACCAGTCACACCACCATGAGAAACCCGACCACTTCCACGTCACTCGATATGAGCCTCGACATGCTGAGTTCTCCACACCGCCGCCGCATCCTGTTGGCAGTGTTAGACGACAATCCACGCGATGAAGATGAATTCACGTCAGACGCTACGGACGACGAGCTCACAGCACTGAAAACGCAGCTCCACCACGTCCATCTTCCGAAATTGGCCGACAAAGGCTATATCGAGTGGAACCCAGACACGGAGACGATCCGTCGAGGGCCGAACTTCGATGAGATTGCCCCACTGCTCACCTTGATGAGTAACCATGCAGATGAGTTACCCGACGATTGGCCGTAATTCTCGAACATTTTGGCCTTGTTGAAATCCTCAAACGTTGATATGCTTCTGTGAGCGTGCTGCATAGAGGGAGCGAGTCGGTAGTATGTGTCAGCGATGATTCTTGAGACCCTTATCCATCAGCACATCCAATTCACCGTACGGATGACCAACACCGAACGCGACTACCACGGTTACACCCCGATGGACTACGATGCGGACAGCGAGGCAGACGAGGTGTACCAGATGTGTCTGTCGTCTCTTCTCGCGCACGCGCCCATCGAGCCTGACGACGTGGTACTCGACATCGGTACGGGTACCGGCATCGTCGCTCTCGAACTTGCGTCGAGGTGTGACCACGTATTAGGACGGGACATCTACGACGAATGGCTCCGATACGCCCGTGAGAAGGCTGAGCAACGCGGCATCGAGAACGTCTCGTTCGGCCACGGGTCGTTCCGTGAACCGAACGTTGACGAACCGGTGGACGTCGTCGTCGCCAGCTATGCCCTCTACATGGCCTACGACGAAGGGGGAGAGAACGAATTACGCGCCGCCATCGATGGTCTCGCGTCGCTGAATTCGCGGTGTGTAGTGGTCGCCGACAAGATGCGTTTCGGGCCGGTGCAGTCCCCAAGCGAGTACGAGACGCTGCCACCGATGGGAACCGTCGCAAATCTCCTCGTGGATGCAGGTTTCACGCTCATCGATATCGAGATCATCACTGAGTCGGTCGGTGTCATCATCGCCACCCGATAGCACCACATCGGCAGCCTTCCATCGAAAGCTCAGCCGTGCGGAGTTTCCGAAACGTGAACGAATAGCATTCCATGAGTGTGTGCTGAATCCATAGGACGTCACTGCCAACAGCCGACCGAGAGGTGCCAAATTCTCGAAGCCGATACTCTTCACGCAGACGGTGCAGTCTACTTGATAACAGGGTGACAAAGTGGAGAAAACGATAAAACTAGTAGCCGAGCCGCATTATTCCTGTAGTGAGGATTTCTGTTCCCCAGTCGAAACCGTCACTAGCATGTCCTCAAGCAATGCGTCAACCTGCGGTGGGGCGGTATAGGCGGCTTGCTGAGCGGATTGATCATACTCAATTACCCCTGCATCAGCGAGTTTCGGGAGGTGGATATGATGCATCGCAATCTCTGTGTCTCTGTTCTCATCCGGCGAGACGTGCTCGTCACGCTGTGTCAGCTCCGTCACTAACGCAGAGATCGGCATGGGAGCCTCTGTATCGCGAAGATACTGGAGGAGAACCCGACGCCGGTGATCAGCAAGCAGCTTGTATAAGAGGGTAAGCTGTCCTGTTGTGGTGCTACGATCGCCAATCGCGTGTCTATCCTCGTCCATACGTGACCCTCGATTGGCCACACAGATAATCATTTTTAATAATTATATTGTTAGATTGTGAAATTCACACGGAGAGATGCGAATTGTCGTTCTGTAACAGAGTCACTGTGTGATGCCAGCACTATAGGCCTTCAAAAGTGTGAAATACGCAATCGGAAAAGTCGAACAATCAGCTCTCACGCCGCTCCTCTGCCGTTTCTTCACTGAAATGGAAATGGTCGAACGGCTGGGTATGCCGCTCGCGCATGATCTCGGAACTCTCGATCGTGACACCAGACTCGTGCAGCGTGTCCGTAACGCGCGTGATATCCACTGTACTCGTTCCAACGACTTCGACGTAGATATTCCGTCTTCCGACAAGCATCTCGCGGACATCGACCACACCCTGCACAGCAAGTATCTTCTGGACAAATTCGGCTTGTTCAGTTGCTGGCGCAGTACAGACGAACAGGACACGAAGCGGGAGGTTCGCCGCTTCATAGTCGATCTCGGGATGATAACCCCTGATGATCCCATCGTCTTCAAGTTGCGAAATCCGGTTCCGCACAGTACTCGCGGAGACACCGACTGTTTCAGCAATCTCTTCCGTGGTGGTATTCCGTGCGTCTCGCTGGAGATGAAAGAGAATGCCCTGATCAACGTTGTCGAGTCCTCGACTCATCTGTAAGAATACGGAGAGTGGGCGTAAATAGTCTGTGAGAAACTGAGTGAACTCCAACAGACCTCGTTTAAATGAGTCACTCACTTTCTCAAACGACTTGCAATCCGCAAAATGAGGGTTGCTTAACCGTGTACAGTGCGTCGGGGTTCAGGAACCATGACGTTCGATGATCAACTCTCGGTCCTCTCGAATCACCACCGACGACGGCTCCTTGTCGCCTTAGCACAACAGACTCCCCAACCCGATCGTCTCGCTCCATCCCGAGGTTTAGCGACGGACAGTGGAAACCGAGATCAGACAATCGCACTGCAGCACATCCATCTCCCAAAGTTAGCAGATCACGGGTTCATCGATTGGGATCAAGACGCACAGCGCGTGACAAAGGGGCCGCAGTTCAACGAGATCGAGCCATTGCTCACCGTTCTGAGTGAGAATCAAAATGTGCTTCCTGACCGTGGCGTCCCCGACTAATTGATCACGATCGAAAACTGCCACAAATGTGGCAGTCCAGGTACGGAGTGGCGATTGGTTGGGACCCACCAGAACTCCGTACCACGTCGTCCTTTGCGCTAGTCCTGTATAACCCTACTGTGATTATGTGGGTTACTGATTATATATCTGATTGGTAAGGGCAGAAATTTGCATCTCCTACTACTGATCTCATCAAGCTCATCCCAGGTACTGCTGTGAAAACAGCAATTATATCACGAGTATTTGCATATTCAGCATTAGAATGCTGTGATTATCCGATTAGATGCGGTGATCACTGGTGAATTAGCAATATGACTGTTGGGGGATGAGTACCTTTGATACGTATTGACGCGCATAGTCTAATTCATGATGGACAGTGCTGTTGGGCGAGTTCGGTGGCTTCAACAACAACAGCCGTCTTGTGAACAACGACAGAACAGTATGAACACGCCCGGCATTCCCGGGCAAATGGTTGGGACCCATGAAGGACTTATCTAATCAACAACAATCGATCGAATTGCTCCAACAACTCGGCTTGAAAGAGTACGAAGCAGGGTGTTTCGTGGCGTTAGCACGCCTCCCGAAAGGAACGGCCAAAGAGATCAGCGAAACCTCCGAAGTTCCGCGAACACGCGTCTATGATGCAATCCGAGTGTTAGAAACCAAGGGACTCGTCGAGATCCAACATTCGAATCCCCAGCAATTCCGCGCCGTGCCAATTGAGGAAGCCGCCGAGACATTGCGCCAAGAATACGAATCGCGGACGGACACGCTTGTTGAGGCGATGGCCGCGATCGAGCCTGCAGAATCAAACGGCGGTGATGAGGAAATCACGCACGAAGTCTGGGCACTCTCGGGGACGGCCGCGATTACCAATCGCACCCAGCAACTCATCGATGCTGCCGGACGAGAGATCGTGCTCATCGTCGGGCGGGACGAGGTTATTACTGACGGGTTGCTTGAACAGCTCCAAGAAGCACTGGACACCGGTCTTGATGTCCTGGTTGGCACGCAGACCGAGGACCTTCGTGAGCAGATTGCAGAGGCATTGCCCGATGCAGAAGTGTTCGTCTCGGGGCTGGAGTGGTTGCACAGCTCGCCACTTGAGGCCGATGACGACACGACGATCAGTCGGCTGCTGTTGATTGACAAGAACACGATTCTCGTGAGCTCGGTGCATGAGACGGACACTGGTGGGATTGAAACAGAAAAGGCAGTGTTTGGGAGAGGATTCGACAATGGGATTGTGGTGATTACCCGGCGATTGATGGCGACGGGATTACCACCGCGACACGATCCTGACATGCCCGGCGACGAATGAGTGCTCGTCTCGCGATCCCTCAGTCGTCCTGCAGGAGTTCGAGGTCGACGTCGTTTTCGCTGGTCACTGTCACCTGATAGCCCTGGTATTGAAACGTGACTGCGCCAGTTGTCGGTCGGTGTGAGCCCGCTCGTGTTGGGCTAAACAGCGTGTTGAGTGCGTCGGGATCGATGACCTCGTACAACGGTACAAGATCGTCGGACGAGATATTCTCGCGTGCGAGAATACGGTTGACGATTGTCGCTGTTATCGACTCGGTGTCGTCCAGTGGTTGCATACCCGGTGTGCTCGGTGCTTCGGTGTGGGTAACAGGGGTATCCTCTGGTGAGGTCATGAGTGTGTCTCGTCAGAGCGATTCGAGAACGTCGTATATAGACGCTCTGTATGAAAAGTAAACGATATTTTGTCTTTGAAATGAAGGTGCAAACTTTCTTGGTTTCTTTTTATGTCAATACTGCCGCTCGGGTTTTCTCATTTAGATAGCACCCTCGACGGAAAACTGCGTATTCCTAGAGACCGAGTGCATCGAGCTGTTCTTGATAATGATTGCGGATGGTCACTTCGGTGACCTGTGTCACCGTAGCAACCGCACGCTGTGTTTCTTTCTCACCACACAGGAGTGACGCGGCGTAAATCGCTGCAGCGGCACAACTAGTGGGTGATTTTCCTGAAAGCAGGCCCTTTGATGACACGGTGTCGAGAATTTCGTTCGTTTTCGCTTCGACAGCGTCGCTACTCCCAAGTTCTGAACAGAATCGAGGAATATACTGTTTCGGGTCGACCGGTTGTATCTCGAGACCGAGTTCCCGTCCAATATACGTGTATGAGCGGCTTATTTCTCTTCGTTCAACACGCGACACATCTGCAATCTCCTCAAGACTCCGCGGAATATTCTCATTGCGACACGCCGCATACAAACAACAGGTTGCGATCCCTTCGATCGAGCGACCTCGAATCAGATCTTCATCGAGTGCGCGACGGTACAGGACACAGGCGACTTCGCGAACCGATCGTGGCACACCGAGTGCACTTGCCATCCGATCTATCTCGGAGAGTGCAAATTTGAGGTTACGTTCGCTGGCATCTTTCGTTCGGATACGTCCTTGCCATTTGCGCAGTCGGTGCATTTGGCTGCGTTTGTCAGCGGACAACGCGTTACCGGCGGCGTCCATATCTTTCCAATCGATATTCGTTGTGAGGCCCTTATCATGCATTGTCTCAGTTATCGGTGCACCAACCCGGGACTTCTGTTGGCGCTCCTGGTGATTGAAGGCTCGCCACTCTGGTCCAGGGTCAACCGCCTCTTCCTCAACAATTAACCCACAGGCTTCACAGACGGTTTCGCTTCCGTCTGCGCTTGTGAGCAGGGTTTCTGAGTCGCACTCAGGACAGCCCTGGACGCCCTCGTAGTCATCTGCATTGTGCTCGGTCTCATCGCGTTCTCTCCGACGGGAAGGGCGTATCATTGGTTAGCCACAATATATATGATTTCAAAGTGGTTAAGCCCTCTGTCCGAGATCCCAGCGATACCCACGAAGCGGTGTTGATCCCGCTTTTGCGCACGCTCAGGACTGGATGGTCACAAGGCCGTCACAGTCACAGTCGTAGACTCGGCATCATCTTCGTCGTTCTGGTCGGCCTCCGAGGAGATAGCATTCAGCGTGCCGTTGTTGGTCACGTTTTCACTCGTGGTCATGTGCGTGTCGACGGCGTCACGGTGGACGTAATACAGGCACGTGCAAGCCAGTAGCTCCGCCGATCATATCGCCGATAGAGATAACGTATCGGTGGTCTACGGGACTCTCGGAGCTCTCAGTGGTGACGTCGACGAGTCAGGGAGTACCAATGTCGAAGGCGTCGGGATCAAGAGATTCGTACAGTGGACTGAGTTCTTGCTGATCGCAGTTCTGCTTGGGCTACTGTTTCGACAACAGCAGTGCTCGGTTCTGTTGAGGGCCACTCGTACTGATTGTGGATTGTGTTGGAGGGCGCCTCATCGTTAGAATTCGGCGAATCCTTATCACTCATGTGGGAACACTGTGAGAGTGACCAGCTAAACAGATTAGTGTCACTCACTTCTTCAAACGTCTAGAAACTCTAAAAACGTCTCTGATTTATAGATATTCATGCTCTATGGAATAGGTATGGGACACGCCAAAATGATGCAGTGTATTGACTGCTCATGGAGTGCGAATTCATCGACTGATTCCTGCCAACAAGTAGATCAACTTGCGATTGAACATCATTGTGCGACGGCTCATTCAATCGTGAATGGTCAGAATCCCAATTATGAGTGCCAAATGAATGACTAAGTTGTTTAGGTACGCTAGAACAAAATTCACGGCTCGAAGAACGTAAAATACTCGGGTGGGCAGATATGATTATCTGAATGTGCATTTCATATAGAGATTCTAAACGGAATCATTGCCATAAATAACCCACTGCCGCTTATACTGCCCACAGGAAGTCAATCACCCGAAATCGGCCAAATTCGAGAAATCGACCTCGCTGCAGTCGCACGTTCTACTTCCGTTATCAAACCAATCAGTCATCCCGAAACGGGTCAAAATCCCAGAAGTCAGACTACTTTTGATCCAATTGTTCAGAGCAATCGAATCCGATTGTCGATTTCAATAAGGGTTGGCACACTAAATATGCACCACGAACTGGCCAGAAATCGGATCAAGGTGCTCGGAGGATCCCACCGCCGCTTTTGAGGTTAGGAAGAAGTCGAAGTGATACCACAGTGGCTAATTCAAATACTCTATCCAAAGAGTGACAATCAAATTCTTCACGATCACTGGCCGCCGTCAGTGGCTTCGCCACTCTTCGTCGTGTCGTCGAAATCATCATCCGTCTCCTGAACAGTCGTCGGCTCAATGTCGACTCGGGGCCTCGATTCCTCGCCACGAAGTCCTGGGACGACGACCTGGAGGAATTGGACGACGATAACCATCAGGAGCGGGCCGAGGAAGATGCCGTACCAGCCGAACAGGATCGGGCCGAGCAGATAGGAGAACATGACGAGCGAGAGGTGGAACATTTTCCCGGACAGGTATGGCCGGATATAGGTGCGCACAACGTTATCGAACGCGAGTGTCATGAACAGGAAGAACACGATGGGGTACCAGAGGGAGGTTGGATCCTGTTGAATCGCTTCTACTGCGAGGACGGCAGCGATGGCGAGGTAAACGACGGATCGACCGACCAGTGGCACTAGCGTGAAGATACCCGTGATGACTGCCAGCATTATCGTCACGGGAATGAGGAGGTTTCCTGGCGCGAAGAAATTAAATATGTTGTAGATGATTGCAGTCAAGATCATGATGACGAAGATAGTGAGCGTGTAGCCGAAGTAGATGGAGTTCAGGCCCTCATCGACTGCCGTAAGGTAGTCGAGAGATAACGTATCGTTTCCGAGAATCTGCTCTTTGCTCCACCGAGCGAGGCGCTCGTCGTTAACCAGGAGGAAAAATCCCAACAACAGCGACAGGAACATCATGAAAACGCTTGATGCAGCGGCACCGACGAAGGCTTGCGCGCCAGTGAGTGCCGATTGCACAGAAGGACTCTTTAGCGTCGTGGTTGCTGTGTCGAGCAATTGGTTCGGATCGTTCGGTATCGTTCCGACGTTGATCGGTAATTGCTGAAGAAGTTGTGTTGCTTCCCGAGAGGCCGCAAACGTGACCAACTGTCCGACTGCAATCGAGAGGAACACCCCTAAGAAAAGCACAATTGGCACGACGATGAGAAGCAGTGTGATTGCGGCCGAGAGATTTTCGCTCCTGATTCGGGTACCAATACGTCGGTTTATCGGACGTGCGACGTAATAGATGAACAGCCCAAGCACGACCCACGGCAGAAATATGAACGCGACAGCGGCGATGATTCCGAACACTATCAGACCGGCGATCCACCATTTAAGATTCGGTCGTACAATGCGAATTCGTGTCGCTTCTGGACTCTCCCCACCCATGGCCATGCTATACGATTCCGATCGAATTAGCTTTGCCGCTGGAATTGAGAGGATATCTAGGTGGCTGAAATCGCTAGTATCTCTATGAGTAACTCAATAGCAACCTAAGTGCGAGTATTGTTCGATACCGAGTAGACCAAGAAGGAGAGACTTGTCGGTTCTGTACAAATCGGAGTTTCATCCGTATTCTATTGACGCCGTCTCTTCGTACACAATAACCACCGATAACTTTCAATAATATACCAAAAACGGTGCCCTTCCCATTGGAGTGTCCAGAAACAATCTATCAACTTTATCCACTTGTTCGTGGTTGAGACGGATCATGTGGGGAGAAAACACAGACGCCAGTGGAAAAGAAGATGCCAAACTAGCACAAGAGGAGTCGAAAACACTTGGGAATCACTCACGGCGCTCATTTCTCAAGCGCGGGGTTGTGACTGCCAGTGCGATCGGTGGTCTGTCGGTGGCCGGATCCGCTACAGGGTTGGCACAAACCAGTGAACGGGCAGCACTTCAGCAGAGCAAAGACGTATTGGTCTTTTTATACGGTTACCAGCCGAATCTCCCATTTCGGGTTCTCGGAACGCTTGAGCAGGTAAACACGGTACGTCTGCTTACACCGATCAGAGGAGGGCCCGCTCCTGAGATATCGCAACCCGACAATTACACGGGGTATATAATCGGGTTGGTTGGATTAGATGTTCGAACGCCGACGTTTCTCTTTACGCAAGACTCGCAGCTCAATATAAACCCAACTCAAGCCTTCTCGGGGTATCAATTCTCCCCGGAATTTGCCTCATTTAGTTCCGAGCTCAGTCTGATAGAGACAACAATAACCCCGTTTGACCTTCGACAGGTAGTGGGAGCAGTCAGAGAGCGAAGGCAGGGAGGGACGACGACATCAAACAGTTCGCAGTGACGGACGACGCTGTCGACAGAAGTACGAGGCGAGTGTCTCGGGACGTACCCCGAGATGATTTGTCTACCAGCAGTGATTGTCTAACATGATGAAAACGTATCTCTGACAATGGTTACTGGTGGGGTTCAACCAGCGGCTAGTATCGAAACACAGCTACTTACACTCCTCACTGTGTTCATCATTGCGGGAGCAGTCGGTACGTTCACGACGAAAGTCATCCGTATCCCATATACCGTCGGTCTCGTCCTCGCCGGGTTGACACTGTCCATCCTCCCCCTCCCACTGACCACGCCACTCACGAACGAATTCATCCTGCTCGTCATTCTACCAACGTTGATCTTCCAAAGTGCGATGAATATCGACGCCGAGCAACTGCGCGATAACATCAGTCCTATTCTGGTGCTGGCCGTAGTCGGTCTCATTCTGTCGGTGCTGGTAATCGGCATCCTTGGTGCATCCGTGTTTGAGTTCTCCGTGGTCGTTGCACTCCTCCTCGGGGCGATTGCGACGCCGACCGACCCGGTTTCAGTGGTTGCCTTGTTCGATGAGCTCGGGGCACCCGAACGGCTCTCGGTACTCATCGAGGGGGAGAGTATTCTGAATGACGGCGTCGCCATCGTACTCTATACAGTTCTCCTGTCCGTGCTTGTCGAGGCACAGGCCGAGGGGATTCCGGCCACCGAATTTCTCACACCGTCCCTTATTGTCAGAGACATTGGGCTTGGCATCGTGATCGCGATTGTCGGGGGGACTCTTATCGGTGTGGTCGCTGGGTATCTTGCATACCGGCTCCTCGTCCTCGTCGACGATCCGATGACTGGGCTTGTGTTTACCGTCGTCCTTGCGTACGGGGTATACCTACTTGCGGAACATCTCGAGGTTAGCGGGGTCATTGCGACACTCGGTGCCGGACTTGTTGTTGGCACTCGTGGGAGCAGCGATGCGGTGAGCGCCCGAACACGATTGACGCTTGGCACAGTCTGGGCGAGTGCAGCATTTATCGCAAACACCGTCATTTTTGTCGCCATCGGTGCGGCGACTCCGTTTGATTTGCTCGCAAAGTATGCCGGGGAAATTCTCGCCGCTGTCGTCCTCGTCTTTCTGGCGCGGGCCGTTGTCGTTTATCCGCTCGTCGAATTGATGAACAGGAGGCTACCGGATCGAATCTCTCGGTCGTATCAGCACGTCATGGTTTGGAGTGGTATCCATGCTTCCGTCCCTATCGCCCTTGTCCTCGATCTCCCCGAGAGCCTCCCGGCGGGTCTCCGTGAGAAACTTGCCGCACTTGTCTTTGGCGTCGCAGCCATCACTCTTGTCGTCAATGGACTCACGATGGGACGACTCATCGACCGGCTTGGAATCGTCACCGCCAGTGCAGCGGAACGGCAGTATGAACTGCTAGTGGGTCGGTTGCACGGGATTGACGCCGCACTCACGGGCGCTGAAGAACTGCACCAACGGGACGATGTCTCAACGGAAATTTACGAGCGTATCGTAGAACAATATACAAGCGAGAAACGTCGGCTGAATCGCGCTATTTCGGAGTTGCTCGACGAGCATCCAAACCTCCGCGAGAAAGAAGAACTCACCGCAGAGAGTGAGATCGTTCGGCGGGAGATTCTTGGTATCAAGACGGCGATGGAACGTGGGATCGTCAGTACCGATGTCGGGAACAGTCTTCTCGAGGAAACTGAAGGGAAACTTGAAGAGATGGCTAACGACCGCCATACAGGTGATAAAGATTCCAAGGATGACACTGGACACACTCAGTGATTATCGGAAGATTCACCGGTGAGTTGCATGGACGTAGAAAGTACTGCTCGGCAGTTCATCACGCTCGTCCGTGAGAACGAACTTGGTTTCTTGGCCGCTAGCTTCGCATACTATACCTTCGTCTCGATACTCCCGCTGTTACTGTTGGTCTTTCAGATCGTCTCCACGATTGCAGGCGAAGAACTGGCTCGGACTGTGCTCCAACAGGTGGCACTCACTGGAATTCTCACTCCAGACGGTCAAGAACTCGTCCGAAACGCGCTCATCTACCCGGCGGCACATTCAGAAGCCTCACTCCTCAGTATTGGTCTTCTGTTCTGGAGCGGCCTGAAGATCTTTCGGAGTCTGGTGTTCGCGTTTTCACAGATATACGATGTCCCATTCGAAGGCAGTCCAATCAATACGATCCGAAACGGGGCCATCGTCATCGTCGCGCTGGGCATCTCGGTCGTAATTCAGCTCGCCGTTTCGCTCCCTGGCGCATTTTTTCAGGCACAATTACCACTGTTCGGACCGATAGGCTTGCTCGAACAGTTCATCTTCCTCTGCTTCATGTTGTTTCCCCTATACTATCTTCTTCCCCGATACCGCACCGGGTTCGGAACGCCATTCCAGGGACAGTCCTTACAGCCAGCGGGTGGATTGTTCTTGAGTTCGGGTTTGGAATCTACACGCAGTTTTTCACGACTGTGTCGGTGTTCGGGGTGTTCGGGACCTTCATCGTTTTTATTCTCTGGCTCTACTTGATTGGCCTGCTCATCCTCCTCGGTGCCTGTCTCAACGTCGTTCTTTCCAGTGATGGTTCGTCGTCAAGGTCGACCGTCTAACCTGGACGATTGAGGTTTTCGATGGAAGACAGTCGCTCCTTGCCCCTTGACCAATCAGGCAGGTTGGTCAAATCTCACCGTTTGAGTGCTGGCGAAGCCCCTCACTCTGCAGTCACGACGCACCGGAATCCGACGTGACTGGTTGAGGTATCGATCGGCTCGGGGTACCTGGCGGCCGGTCGATACCGGAAGCAGTAATTTGGTGCACAGAGATGGGAGCCACCTTTCAACACGCGACGCGGGATGCCTGACGGGTCTCTTGGGTCAACGCTCTGTTCTTCGGTAACACCGCGTGGATTCGTCGGCGTACAGCACGACGGCGACTCTGACTCACCCACTGTTGGGTCGTCGCTGTACCAATCGCAGGTCCACTCCCAGACATTCCCTGCCATATCGGAGAGTCCGAACCCGTTTGGTGGAAATGACCCCACAGGCGAAGTACGCTCGTAGCCGTCGAGGACCGTGTTCTCGTGCGGAAATTCTCCTTGCCAAGTATTGGCCATCAGCTGTCCATCAGGCGCGTGTTCGTCACCCCAAACGAATCGTTTGTGCCTCAACCCACCGCGAGCGGCGCGTTCCCACTGCGCCTCGGTCGGCAGCGTTTTCCCCGCCCATTCGGCGAATGCCTTCGCATCCTCGTAGGCGACGTGAACGACGGGATGGTCCCTCTTGTCACTGATATCACTCTCCGGGCCGAGCGGATGTCGCCAGTCTGCGCCAGGGACATAGTCCCACCACTGATTCGGATTTCGGGGAGTCACCGGCCCGTTAGGTTGTGTGAAGACGGCAGACCCCGGCACGAGTTCATCTGGGTTCGCGCCCGGGTAGTCCTCGGGGTCCGGATCACGCTCTGCGAGCGTCGTGTAGCCCGTATCTGCGACGAATGCAGCAAACTCCTGGTTCGTTGTCGGTGCTCGATTCATCCAGAAGCCATCGACCGTGACTGCTTGAACTGGTTCCTCTTCCGGGTAAAATTCCTCGGAGCCCATGTGGAATGTGTCGCCTGGTATCCATCCCATTTCGGGTTCCGGTGGGTCCCCTGGTGGTTCCGCTTCTGGGTTCGTCCGTGCGTCTGGGTTTCGTGCCATCCTGACTCCTGATGATTTCGAGGTGGTTTTTTGCATTTGATTTTCCGTTTCATTCTCGTGCCATGATACGATCCATCTCGGCTTCGTGATGCGCGAACGGATCGCCACTGACATCCACTATCGCTCGCATCAGATCACCTGTAAACGCAAATGGCATCTCGTATTCGTCGGTCACCGTCTCGATGACATCCTGGCCGCAGCTCAATCCGGCGACGATGCCAATCATAATTGGGATGGTGACTGGGATGTCACCTTCACCGACCTGTTCGTCGTCGTAATAGAGCCTGACGGTCGCGGGGACACCCTTCCCCTCTTGGGGGTTCGGCTTGCCTGTCGCCTCGAACTCCATCCGGAGTTCACTCACGTCATCAGGAATTGACTCGTCGGCGGAAACTTTGTAGTCCTCAATGCCCACGTAGTTGTGGACGTAGTGGAGGCGATTATCCTGAACGTACAGTGTGTACCCGCCGAGGCGAGCACCGTGCGCGAGCAGGACACCTTCAGTATCAGTGTCCATTCCATCTACGTCGGCAGTGATGCTGTGTGAGCGATTCAACACGCTGACCGCGGCGTTCTCCGGAATGTCCTCACTGCCGGGGTAGTAGATGTACCGGTCACGAGGTGGAGATACCTGTGGTCGACCTGTGGCTGCAACCCGTTCAACGCCGCGCCCGTCAAGCGGCAGTACATTGTACTTGCCAGCTTCGGACCACCATAACTGGGCGAGTTCGAGTGCCTTTTCGGAGTGCTCGTCGGCGACGTCGTGCGCTTCCGAAAAATCCTCCTGAAGGTTGTACAGCTCGAGGCCTGATTCTTGGATGCTGCTCGCGGTGAGATCATCGGCAGTGATCGGTTTGCCGAATGGCCATGGATGAACGGCACGCCAGCCATCGTGGTAGATCGCCCGGAAGGCGAACATTTCAAAGTACTGAGTGGTGTGACGTTCAGCGGCACCGGGATCATCGAAGGTGTACGCGAAGCTCGTTCCCTCGATGGGTGATTGTGAGTAGCCTTTGACTTCGTCGGGTACTTCTATACCGACGACGTCGAGAACCGTTGGAACGAAGTCGATGGCGTGGACGAATTGGTTGCAGATCTCCCCACTTGCCTCGAGACCGTCCGGCCAGTGAACGATCATCGCGTCGCTCACACCACCGCGGTAGGTTTCGCGCTTCCACCGGCGGAACGGTGTATCACCGGCCCAAGCCCATCCCCACGGGTAGTGATTGTAGTACTCTGGTCCCCGAGATCGTCCATCGCCTCCAAATTATCCTCGAGATTTTCCTCGATGTTATTGAAGAAATGCATCTCGTTCACAGAACCACTCGGACCCCCCTCAGCGCTTGCACCGTTATCAGAGACCAACATCACGAGCGTGTTGTCGAGTTCGTCGATCTCCTCGAGGAAATCAAGGAGTCGACCGATGTGATGGTCAGTGTGCTCGAGGAAGCCCGCGAACACCTCCATCATCCGGGCGTAAAGCGTCTGCTCGTCGTCCGAGAGGTCGTCCCAGTGCGGGACAACGGAATCGTGCGGTGTCAGTTCAGTATCGTTGGGAACGACACCAAGGTCCTTCTGGCGTGATAGGATTGTCTCCCTTGCTTCTTCCCAGCCCATGTCGAACTCTCCCTGGTACTTGTCGGCCCACTCTTTTGGAACATGATGCGGAGCGTGACACGCCCCAGGGGCAAAGTACGCGAAGAACGGTTTCTCGGGAGCGACCGAGTGTGTGTCCTGGATGTATTTGATGGTACGATCGGTGATATCGTCGGTTAGATGATATCCCTCTTCTGGAGTTGCTGGCGGCTCGATTTGCTCGTTTCCTTGCACCAGATTCGGATAATATTGGTGGGTGTCTCCCCAAGAAACCCATAGTAGCGCTCGAAGCCACGATTAAGTGGCCACTCGTCGTAGGGACCGGCTGCACTCAGATCCTCGGCAGGGCGAGATGCCACTTTCCGGTTGCGAAGGTGTTGTAACCTTCCTCGACCAGCATCTCCGAGAGGAAACCGTTCTCGTGAGGGATGTGCCCGTTATAACCAGGGAATCCGGTTGATGTTTCAGTGATGGTTCCCATCCCGTTCGAATGATGGTTTCGTCCAGTGAGCAGACAACTGCGCGTCGGTGCGCAGAGCGCTGTCGTATGGAAATTATTGTATTGGAGTCCGTTCTCAGCCAGTCGATCGATATTCGGTGTGTCGATGAGACCGCCGTAGCAGCCGATCTGGCCGAAACCGACGTCGTCGAGAACGATCATCAAGACGTTCGGTGCATCTTCTGGTGCCCGGGTCGGTTCTGGCCACCATGCCTCGGATTCGTCATATGTACGGCCGATGTGGCCGTGGAATTCCTGATCTATCATGGTCTTTCTCCGTCACGAAGACTGTCCTCGGTTCGTAGCAATCAGAACACTGCAATCAGAACCACTGACGGCCTCGTACGCACACATCACACGACATAAACGGGCATAAAATCGTTCTATGGTTTAGAAGTTCACTACAGGTATTGGACGCATACGGACCCGCAATGGGAATTACAATGGCAAAAAGGGATGATTCTGCCTGCTATTTTGACAGTTAGTGGGGAGTAAGAGTCTCGCGTCATCTCGAGACTACTGGTGACCAGTCTGGCGAATGAAGTCGAATTACCACTCTGGGTGAACCAACAGCGACAGAACAATGATATCTTGAAATTTCCACATTGGTGGTACGAGAGGCTATCAGACTAATTGGGTAAAGTAGATCATCCGATGTGCGATCTTCGGCGATACTCACCATACAGGGACAGCAAGTCGCCTTCGGGAAACAGGGCGCGGTCCCGATGCGCACACAAAATACTCGTCGTTTACCGCGGAGGGGGATGCTAATTTTTCAACTAAGCATCTCAGACCACAAACACGATTGCTGGTACCAGATCTTCCCCTCCCGTTAGGTAATAACCGATAGTATCCGACACAACGGCCAGACCCACGAGTAGCCGCCCCCGTCCCGAACAGTATCAATTCGGGACATCCACAACCGCGTTTGTGTAGGTGATCTTATTAGAATTGCTTCCCTCTTGAGCGTGATTTGGTCCTGCCCGAAGAGTCCACGATGCTGAAGAGTGTGCCGAGCTGCGTGGGAATGATAGAGAGCCCGGCGCCAGACGCGAAACCGGTGAACACAGGCCCAGAAATAAAATTGACGAGGTAGCCGAACCGGAATACCCAGGCGACGCAAATGATACCGACGATGATTGTCGTGACGGTGACAGGGACACGTATTCTATCCCACTCCCGGCAGTGGTAAGGCCAACCTCTCTTAGGAGCAGAACTGCGAGTGATGAGGTCGGACCGATGATCACCTAACGAGACGAGGCAATAAACACGTACATGAGGTCGGCGTATAGCCCCGTCTATGGAGGCAGTCCAGCGAGTGAGGCGTATGCCAAACCGCCGGGGATGACTGCTGTCGAGACTGCGAGTCCCGATACAATGTCGGTTCGGAGCCATGATCGGTCGTACTCTGGAAGCAACTTCGTCACCGGGGAATCCGACTGGAGTCCCTGTGTGATCCGTTGTGAAAGACTGTTGCTTGCCATTGGTTTCCCCCAGATATCGAACCCGGGCAGAGTACATCGTTTGAGGACAAAGATGTTACGTATATAATAAATTGGTGTCCGGGTGTTTGGTATTTGGAACGTAGTGACTCAATGATTCCCTGAGTCGTCGTGTTGTCGATTATCGTGTTCGCATCCTACTTCCTCTCGGGGGTGTTAGGTTAGCAGTGTTAACAAGATACTGACGGAAAAAAGAATACGAGAATCACGAATAAGACGGATATCTTTATAGAATGTTTATCATATCAACCCGTGTACTTCTAGGTGATCATGGAGATTAACTGGAGAGCTGTAATCAACGGATTCCTGACCGCGTTCATCCTTGGACTACTCGTCGTCTGGTTTGTCCCAATTACGGCGATGTCGGGACTCGTTCAGGCGATACCTGGCCTCATCGGCGGATTCGTCGCCGGGTACATGGTTAGTGGTGGCGAACGTGGCGCTGTGCACGGTGGACTCGCCACGATCATTGGAGGAGTTGTCCTCCTCATTGTGTGGGCAGTGTTCGGTGCTCTGTTCGCCGGTCTATTCCCGGCGTTCACGGGATTCGCACTCGGCGTGTTCGTCCTGGCCATCCAAGCGATTCCCGGGGCTATCGCCGGTGCCATCGGTGGCTGGGCGAAAGATCGCCGTACCGCGACCCGCGAAGCTGCTGGAACCACTCGCTGACGAACAACGATCAGTCATTACCAGTTTTTCCACCGCGATTTCACCAGTAACTACTTCTTGGCTTATTCACTGTAGGACTACTGAATCTTCCAACTGTATCTGCCAATTGATCCCTGTTTTCAAATCAACATCTGACAAGTACGACTACTCCCATATTTTTACAATACAGTGATAACAAATAATGACTGAACAGTGAAATTTGACTTTTCTGAGATTGATAATGTCCCCTGCTGATTGTTTGGTGAGGCAATCGTTAAATTGTTAACCACGAGCTTTAGCCGAAATAGATGATTTTCGCACCAATTGACTGATATTCACTTCCTCAAATGAAATCCGAAACAGATAGAAGTACTGAATGATTGCGAAGATGATACTATATACTGAATAGCACGTATGAATATGCATGCGTCTCATCCAAGTTCTCATTCCTAAGGGTGATCGAGCGGATGTCCTTACGGCACTCGACGAGGAAGGGATCGATTATGCCGTCTGGGAGGAGACCGGTCGCGGGGACTTTGAGGCCCTTGTTTCGTTCCCAGTCCCCGAGCCTGGCGTTGAACCCGTACTGGATAAGCTGTACGCAGCCGGAATCAAGGAAAAATCATATACGCTCGTCATGCCGACGGAGACGGTCGTCTCCGAGCGTATCGGGGCACTCAAAGATCGATATCGGGGATATCGTATTTCGCGTGACGAACTCGTTGCACGTGCCGAGGATCTCGCCCCCGCGTCCTCGACATTTTTCATTTTCTTGATCGTGAGTACGCTCATCGCGACAACTGGGCTGCTCCTCGATTCGGCAGCGACCATTATCGGGGCAATGGTCATCGCGCCGTTAATGGGACCGGCGATCTCGGCCAGCGTTGGGGCTGTTCTCGCCGATTCTGATATGACATCACGGGGTGTGCGACTTCAAGTAACAGGGCTCCTTGCCGCAGTCGTGACGGCGGCTATCCTCGGTCTACTATTGAGGGAGACAGTTTTCCTGCCACCGGTTGATATTCGAACGATACCGCAAGTCCTCGAACGAACCTCGCCGAATTTCCTCTCACTCTTTCTGGCGCTCGGATCGGGTGTTGCCGGTGCCGTGAGTATCATCCGGGGTGCTGGATCGTCACTCGTCGGGGTTGCGATCGCAGTAGCACTTATCCCTCCTGCCGCCACCGCGGGACTTGGTCTCGCGTGGGGACATCCTGGCGTCGTCATCACTGCTGGTGTTCTCGTGTTGGTAAACCTACTCGCCATCAACCTTTCGGCGCTCATCCTATTGTGGCTTGCTGGCTACCGCCCCGAAAAAGGTGAACAATCTAAGCAAGCTCGCAGAGCAGTTCGCGTTCGAATTGCCACGATTGTTCTCGGTCTTGTCCTCTTGTCGGTGGTTCTCGGTGCTGTCACCTGGGCATCATTCGAAGTTGGAGCCGTTACGAACAGCGCACACACAGAGACTGAAGCAATGTTTGACAGTGGCCAGTTCGGTGATTTAACAGTCGAATCGGTGAGTGTCAACTATAATGTCGATGAGGTGCTCCTCAAGAATCCAGCTAGCGTAACCGTCGTCGTGGCACACAGTCCAAACGCGCAGCTGCCAGCTGACCTCGCACAGCATATCGATGATCGTCTAACAAAAACGACCGGAGAAGACGTTGTCGTCGATGTCGAATTTGTGCGAGGAGAGAGTTCAGCTTCGAATTAATGCTGTGAGAGACAACAAAAGCAAAATACTCGCCATTTACTACCGAGAGACTCGAATAGATAGACGCCCATATCGAGTGATAGAGACGGTAGCAGCGAAGTTTCCAGATACTCACGGGGTGCCTCACTCTATCCACTAGCGGACACGCATAGATCGAAAAGGGGGTACCGTCCCCGTCCACTTCCGCTTATGGATTTAACCGGAAGTACTAAACACACCACCTGACGAGTGAAAATCCCCGGGTAAAGCACTCGGAAGACATCTTCGCGGTGGTTTTGGACCCAATAAACCGTATGATGCTACACCTTTTGGTTAACCACGGGAGAAAACTTGGCCGAGTCGCGAGAAGAACCCGTCTTTCTCGGAGTTATGGAGCTTGAGCTTGGTATTCGCCTCTTGGTAGCGTGCCTGTGCACTGTTACGTTCGCTGCGCACACGATCTAAATCAGATTGTATTCGCTCGTTTGCTTCCTGTAATCGCGCGGCCTCCACACGCTTGTCTGTGAGCGTCTCAGTGACCGACTTATGTTCGTCCTGAAGATTGCTATGTTGCTGCTTGAGACTCTCATGCTCTTGTTTGAGGCGATCATGATCGGTTTGTAAGCGGTCGTGATCCTGCTGTAGACGGTTGTGTTCGCTCTGTAGACGCTCGTGATCTTGTTGTAATTGCTCATACTCGACCGCGTCTTCAGTGTCCTCGTCTCTGTGTTCGATGAGCGTTCGCATGTACTCGGAGAGCGTTTGCCCGTCCTCGGCCGCCTCGTCTTCAAGTGATTCTTTCACCTCCTCCTGTACGCGGAGTGTGATCTGTTTCATGCACGGACGATTACAGGGCGTCTACAAGAAATTCAGTCAGACACACGTGCGACTCATTTCGTGTGGAGAATTCACAAGGTTCTGTACTGGGTACCTAGATTAGTATCGACAGCAGAAGACGGAATACGAGCTCTACAACGATAGAATAGAGACGAACGGGGGTGGAATCGAACCACCGAGGCCACGGAGGGGCCCCATTGACGACACGACGAAACACCGATTGTGCATACGGAAGACGAACGACACGAAGATTACACTGTCGTAATTAACGCCCAAAAGTGGACTGTAATCACGCCAAACCTGTTCTCACACCATTTTCCACCTCTCAATCGCGGTGATAAAAGTGGGAGTAATTACACCCCCACAGTAGCCGTCTGATACGACGTTCTCATCAACTTCGTTGGGCGACAGTCCGATCGAGATCTGTACTCTTTTCCGAAAGACGGGATCCTCATGGGTACTCACCCAATGGTGCAAGTCCAAGATCCTCGGGTGAGAGCTCTTCCAGCTGATTCGCAACAGATGATAGTCCCTGCCTCTCGGGATCATAGATCCCGTGATGAATCAACCACAGGCGAGCTGTGGTTTCTGTCACGTCGAAGTGAGCAGCTGTGCCAGTGATTGTGCCCTCCTGCTCGTAGACAGTGCGCAATTTCTCGGGGTCACGGTACGGATGCCGCTCGAGTTCGTCGGCTGTCGTCAGCGAGGATACCGGCTTTGAGAGACGTGTGGAAGATGTGGAGAGATCCGTCGACGACTCTCTGCTGGTTCTATTCAACCCCAGTCTGCTGACCCCCTCCACGAGTTCATCAAAGCGTGCATCTACCTCACGCACTGTACTCTGTCTGTCGTCGGATTGCTCCGATGGATAGGGCTCATCAGAGATAGACTCGCTTTCGGCATCAAACAGAGACGTAATGTTCACAACCAATCCCGTATCCGGTGCGTCTTCGTAATCGTATTCCTTCGCGAGATTGGCCTTCTCGAGGAGATCAACGTCTGTTTTGATGATCGTCGGAACGTGTACCTGAACGGCTTTCGTGCTATTTTCCTCCGTCTGAGTTTCTGTGAATCCGTCTTCGTCGGCTATTTCGTTCATGTATCGACGAATCGTATCGACACGCACAGATTCGGCAATACCGAAAACACGCCGGCGTATCTGTTCCGCAGTCAGCCGGTATGTTCCTCCCAAATCGGCGTGCATCGCGAGTCGTACGAGTGCGACTTTGATCCCCTCTATTTTGTCATCCTTCGAGAGATCCGCGAACTCGTACCCCGCCTGAAGACGGTCGTACTTCGGCCCGTCCAAAATACCGGGCAGTCCAAGGTTTTCCATTCTTTGGATGGCCTGCTCACGCGGCATGAATACGTCCTTCGTCGTCGGACTCTCCACGTACTCAACCGTGTCATGATCGAGGACTCTTTGGATTAACTTCTCACGGGTCTTTTGCGTCTTCGTCTGTGGCTGCATTTTCACGGCCGCAACGAGGTCGTCACGTTTTACCGGATACCCGTTATCGAATTTATCCGAAAGCTCCGAACGGATACGAGCCACTTTCTGCTCGACCGAACTCGCGTTGCCACTCTCGCACCGCGCGAACAGATCGATCCGCTTCACCTTCCGGCGCAGACGGTCACGCCGACCGTCGGTAACGAATTCGAGAAGAATACGCGAGAGATACTCGCCTTTTGTGTCCGTCTCAGGCGCACGTTCCGCATAATCCTTGTTAAACAGAGCCTCAATTGATTCTCGCACGTCGCGAGCGAGGCGCGTCTTCTCGTCGGACGCCACCGACAAATTCGAAAACAAAGGATCTTTTTCTTCGTTGTCGTCGCCACCAAGTGCGTCCATGGCATTGTGGATGAGATCTTCAATCTCCGCGTTCGGATCTTCGTCGCACCACTCTTCAATCGCATTCTCGATCACGATACGGACGTAATACCCCGACTCAGACGTTCCGACGTCGTATCTGTCTTGGACGTATTCGTGAACTCTTTCGATTGCTCGTTCGAATACGAACAAATCGATGTGCTCCGTGCCACTCATCGAAACCACCTCACGAAGGGGGCTGCTCCCACTGGCCAGTGGGAGTAATCCCCCTCACTCACACTCACTAGTGTGAGTACAGTACTAGTGGTAGCAGGATAGCCGGGTCCATGGACCCGGCTTAGGGCGTCGGTAGACCGACGCCCTCGTGTGGTTTTACGGTTCAGCGTGTCCTTCTCGCGGCTCCCGACACCTTCGCGTGAATGACGACGGAGAAAAATAACGCCGTTCGTTTTCAAATCGTCCGGCGTGATGCACTGCTGGTTAGTTTTGGCCTCAATGTCGTCGTATTGTAGATATTGCCTGTGGTGTGTCATCGTGCATACGTCGCATGCTGACCCGTCTCAGAGTCACTCAGGCGGACAAGAGGGATTGCTGTCGCTAATGCAATCCGAACAATTATGCCGACTGAGCAAGAAACAACAATTGTGTGTTCGTCGGTGGGAGCGGGTGGTGTGACACCCATTGACCGCCGACGGAGTTGTCATTTCTTGGCGCTGATACTTGCCTAGCTTAGCTGCCTGTCTCTTACCGATGGTAGAGCATCTTTAACCCATTCTTCATTTGTCAACCACCAGTGATTCGATACGAATCGTTGCAACTGGTGTCTTTCATCGCTCGTATTGCCAACTGGGCCGTCAGGACCACTACGGACTCCCGAAAGCTTCTGAGTAGGTTCGTCCGTCTCTTCGAAGTGGTCCATCACATTTCTTCTATCTCCCAAACACTCAATTAAGTATTTCGCATATGGACATTCTATGTCCATACCAGGTCATATTACATCCATAACGCTTACTTCGGGGCATATTACATCCATAACTATCTACTAACTCATGGCCTCCCGTTCCCTTCACCAAAACTGGCCCACCCCAGTACTCACGACTGCTGGCGAAATTCTCCACACAATCACCCCCACAACATTCCCTGCGCTCGTACTCATTGAGAGCGATACTGCAACGACCCAGACAGAAATCGCGAACACGATCAACCGACATCAATCAACTGTCTCGAGCCATTTCCAATCGCTAGCACTCGAAACCGCTGATATTTCACTGATCAAGAGGGAGAATCGTAGCTATGTTCTCACAGACACTGGGAACGAAATCCTGGATCGTGTTATCACCACCCTTCAAAACCTCGGGATCAAACTGGATGCCGTTGAGTGGGGGTCCACATCCGATAAAGAACAAATCGGGGGCTGTCTCGCGCCACTCTATGGGTCGCGGAGCGTTGAACCATTTCTCGTCTTGGATTCGGTCTCTACCAGAAGTGGACCAGGTGGCCGCCAGCGTGATCTGCGGTCTGCCAAGGTCGAGACGGTCAATCGGGATGTCGAAAATCGCCTTTACAAGATGGAGAAAACCACGTCAAGCTACCAAATCAGACAGATTATCGACCGCTTTGTTGAACATGATGCCCTCACATGTGACGACGATCGTCTTATCCTGACAGAGAAAGGCCAACAGCACGCGGATCTCCTAAATCACGTTGCGGAAGTCGTCGCAAATCAAGTTGTGACTGAGCAGAGCGGGGAGTATGCCTCGACTGACAGCATCGACGAAGCCGTGCTTCAGCTCCGACGCGACCGTATCGCAACGGCATGGAGCCTCGAGAATGACGATCCACAATTAGTTGATAACTCCCACTTCTATCGGCATGTGAAGCGAATCGACTTTCTTGACCGACCAGCCGACGAGTGGAACAGTTTCCGCTGGATGACTGTCGAGAACGCCGGAACAGAGCCAACGAATTCGATCACCCACAAAGAAAGCGGCGAGAACAAGATCACATTCGAGGACATCGATCCACTCGTGTTTGTCGATGGCCGTGACGGCCAGCGACTGGAAGTCAACGATCTCACCGAACAGCAGCCAGCATTTGAACAGAAATTAGAGTTCCTCTTTCCCCAGCCACTTCCGCCGGGTGACAGCCTGACGCTTTACTATCGACTTACCTGGCCGAACGAGTTGGCACACTATGCGACGTACAATCAAAGTATCTCGCTCACACGCTACAATCACGGTGTTGGTGAACTCCAGTTTGGAATTGTTGATAAAGCGAACCACGTTGGTGTTGAGTGCCAGCAATTTCTCGGAGAAGAAGACAACCTCTGGGGATCGATCTCCAGCACACCAGACTACTTTGTGGCTGACGAGCGTCCCGCATTGGAGCCGATTCATGGCGAGGGATATCAAGGCTACCTCTACACCATTCCATCACCCGATTATCCCGCCTACCGAATCTGTTATACCCCAGTGGAATAGATTGCATTCAACAATGCGATCGATGAGAAATGCACATCCCCTGAATCGGATCCATTCTCGCGCAGGAGGGCACACAAATGGGTGACTTCGATGGGACGCCGAGCTTTTACACCAGTGATGAGACGTTTGAGAAATACCTCGGACAAACGTCGTACTACGAGGCATTACAGAAGAACGTTGTAGAACTTGTCTCTCATGCGGCTCCTGACCGAATAATCGAAATGGGATCTGGAACAGGGCAAACCTCTGTCCGATTGGCTGAAGAAATGCCAACAACAGAGATACTCGGAATCGATAATCGAGCGACAGTCACCGAGGTTTCACGGAATAACGCGAAAAAACTCGGGGTGTCAAACCTATCGTTCGAAACAGCCGATATGACCGAGTACGTGAAAACAGTCACCTCACTCCCGGAAATGGTGGTGCTGTTGTATTCCTTCCACCACATCCCCGATCCACTCGACCAGAAAGTCGACTTTCTCGAAGATTGCTATACGGCCTTACCTGAGGGCGGTCATATTTGCATCGCTGAGACGTTCTTGAAGAACGACGCTCGTGATACAGCGGCCAACCGCGAGACTCAGATACGGTGGGCAAATCGGGGCGTCGAGGCGTTTGCGTCCACGTTTTGGTCCGCACTCGACGGTATCGACCCGGCTGCCATCGAACACGCCCAGGAGGTCGGCGAGTTCTCCCGAGAGCATGAGTTAGAAGCCGGTGATAATGTCCTCACTCGTGATGATGAATACTTAATCAGTATGAAATGGCTCGTCGACCATGCCCAAAGCGTTGGCTTCGATGTCCTCCTCGCAGAGCCAGTGAATGCAGTCGGTGACGGGATCGTTCTCCTTCGAAAGTAATCTATGCACACCACCATCTGAGACACATACTATGACAAACGACCATCCGTTGACGGCACAAAACGTCCATCACGTTGGAATCACCGTTCCTGATCTCGATGAGGCAGTTGATTTCTTCGTTGATGCGATTGGGTGTGACTTGCTCTATCGGAAAGGACCGTTCGGAGATTCCGATGGTGATTCGATGGAGCGACGATTGGATGTGCATCCTGATGCGACAGCCTCGCTTGCAATGTTGCGATGCGGTCCAACGATGAATCTAGAGTTGTTTGAGTGGGACACTCCCGACCAAGACGATATACCACCGAAAAACTCCGATATTGGAGCGACGCATCTCGGCCTCCAGGTAGAGGATATCGACGTAGCAATAGATGGATTGGGAGAACGAGACGACGTCACGATGCTTGATGGTCCGCAGACGAACGACAGCGGGCCAACGGAGGGCTTGACCTACATATTTTGTCGAGTGGAGTGGGGATTGTATCTCGAACTTCTCGAAGCACCCGAGAAAATGCCATACGCTGACGATACTGAGGAGCGGTTATACGGACCCGCGCCCTCGTGGACCCACAGGCCCGAACACTAACACACGATGACTGGCACACTCAGTTGACTGACCGTAGCAGCACCAACCAGAAAACCCACCAAGGGACGAGGAAAGAAGATTATCAACTCCGGGTTGTCCTTCGAGGAATTCTGTATACGTGACGAGCGCAACAAGATTGAGCAATACAACGATGTTAGTATGAAGTACTAACCCAGAGAGATACTAACACTTGTAATCGAATTTGGCAGATGGCGGTACGTCTGACACTCCGATTTTCACGAGCCCATGCTACTAAGTCGCATGGTGAATTGAGACACCCACACACCACTTTTCACGAGCTCTCTCTTGAGAATGTCCGACGCCGGTGAAAACGCTTGGTTCGTTAGTCCACATCCCGCTAGTCTAGATCCACTACGGACTAATATAACAATTAGATAGTTAAATCTTTCTCTTTCCCAAGGCGGTTACTATGGCTACTCATCGAATCGTCTCCAACCAATAGACGGGGGTGACTGATCCCTGTAGCAGCACCCCAGTAGTTCGTGGAAGTCTTCTCGTGAAAATCGGAGAGGGACTGTATTTAAATAGAACCATGGCTCGTGAAGCTGGTGAAGCTCATGATGCTCGTGAACGCTGGGTTTTATATACTATACTATCATGGTCTCATATCAGAAACAATGGGGTTGAAGGAATTCACTCGGGATGACCCAATCTTCGTCAATGAAGCCGTTCTCCGTGATAACTACCGTCCGGAAGAACTAGTAGAGCGTGACGCTGAATTATCCGAGTACCAGGAAGCACTCCGCCCCGTCATTAACGCTGCTCCGCCGAAAAACATCTTTTTATATGGTCAGACTGGTGTCGGGAAGACCCTCGCGACACGGCTCGTATTGAACCAGTTACTATCCGACCAAGAGAACTACGACGATCTCAATATCGAAGTTGTAAACCTGAACTGCAAATCTGCGTCTAGCAGCTATCAGGTATCAGTTGATCTCGTGAACCAATTCCGAGATACGACTGAGAAAATTCCGTCTACGGGGTATGCGTCCAGCCAAGTTTACCAGATGCTATGGAATCATATCAACGACTTAGATGCAACTCACTTGCTCGTTGTTCTGGACGAGATCGATTCGATTGGCAATGACGATGACATCCTCTATGAACTGCCACGAGCGAACGACAACGAGAGTGTTGATGATACACTAGTCGGCGTTATCGGGATCTCGAATGACTTCACATTCCGTGATAATCTGAGCGCACGCGTGAAAGACAGCCTCTGTGACGAGGAGATCCACTTCCCACCATATGATGCAAACCAACTTCGAAATATCCTCAAACAGCGTGCGACAAACGCGTTCCGTGATGGGGTTTTGGACGGTGATACGATTCCATTGTGTTCGGCGTTTTCAGCTCAAGAATCGGGGAGTGCACGACAGGCACTAAAATTGTTGTATAAAGCGGGGGATCTGGCGCGTACACGGGACGATTCGGAGGTCGGCGAAAGCGACGTTCGAGAGGCCCGAGATTTGATCGAGAAAGGAAAAGTGCAGGATGAGCTCGAATCCTTACCGACACAAAGTCAGTTGACGTTGTTCAGTTTGCTCCAACTTGAGAGCGAAGGCAAAACACCATGCAAACGGTCGGACATTTACGAACGGTATCAACTCGTTGCAGATCTTATCGACTCGGATATCGTTTCTGACCGAACGATTCATGACCGTATCAGTCAGCTTCGACTGAAGGGGTTCATCCAACATGATGAACGGAATGATGGTATTCACGGCGGTAGCTACTACCTGTATAGCCTGGATATACGGCAGGAGATCGTCGAAAATGCTTTGCAGCAAAGTAACGCCCGTGTTTCAGATCTCTTTGAGTCGTGAGTCTCGGGATTTCACTTCGACTGGCCTTTCACACCGATATACTCGTCTAGATCGTCGTTTTCAAGCCCAGCTCGAACTAACCCCTCGAGGAAGTCTTTGTGCTTCTCAATCCCTCCATTTCCGTTGATCAAGCTTTGACCGTTGTATTGATCGTAGAGATTGTTGAGCTCTTCCTGGAGATCATCTGGTAGGTACATCACGTATTGCGTTCGATTTCGTGTGCTATCCGTGTTCTTTGTGTGGCCCGTGTCACCCGTGTGGCCCGCATTCTCCGTATCGTCTGCATCCTCCGTGTGACCCGTATCACCTGTATCTTGTACTTCCTTTACTGTGCTTTGGTCATCCGTACTCCCCTGGTCATCTGTCTCACCCGTGTGACCCGTATTATCTATACCACCTGTGCCATCTGTGTCACTCGGGTCCTTCACCTCACCTGCGTCACCTTCATCACCTGTATCCTTCGTATCTTCCGTACTATCCGTGTTATTCTTCGGTTTGCTTCGCGTGCTGAATCGGTCGCTCAGCTCCTCGTTTTTGTCTACTTGTTCAGTCATTGGTAACCCTCCACGTGATCGGCCAGATCATTATACCTACTTTGCAGATCCTCGATCGTTTTCTCTTCGTGTCGCTCACCTTCATACCCAAAAATCGATCTCCCTTGCTGCCATGCTCGTCGAAGAGCAGCTCGATCTGGGATTTCGAAGACGTGTTCTTCACCAAACGCGGTGTTGAACCAGTCGATCATCCCTTTGTTAATATTATCACGGGTGGTCATGTTGACGACCGCTCCCATCGTCACAATATCAATCCCAAACTCGCTCTCGATCGATTCTATCTCGTCAAATAGCATTTCAAGTGCGTCTTTGCTAGCTTCGTGGGCTTGTGCCGGGAACAACACGTGTTCCGATGCGATGATTGCATTGTCGGTGAGTGGACCGAGATTCGGCGGTGAGTCCATGATGATGTAATCATACTCTTTGTCGAGTTCATCAAGCATCATCGACAGCCGCTTCTCGGCTCGTCGCTCAAAATGAAGCTCTTTTTCAAGTTTGAACATTCTGAGATGCGAGGGCAGGACATCGAATTCATCGTACTCGACAACCAGTTCGTTGACCTCGTCGAAATTGTTCGCATCGAGGAAGACATCATACATGGTAATGTCATCGACCAGGTATTGATCTCCGAGACCGAGGGATTTTGTCGCGTAGCCCTGAGGGTCGGCGTCCACTAGTAGTACGTCTCTCCCTCGATCGGCGAGAGCTCCTGAGAGATTGAGTGCAGTTGTTGTCTTCCCGACGCCGCCTTTTTGCATCGCAATTGAGATTGCAAGTGTCATGTGTATTGTCCGTGTGACACGGGTAATACGGGTAGTACCTGTGTCCTATATTATCCGTGTTCTGCATGGGACTTAGTTCTACGTCAGACATCAGTCAGAAAAACCGGATGACTTCCCCGATATCGCTGAATTTGGAAGGTATGAGCGTGTTTTGTTCTGCTTGATGATCGGGCTTGCCGTGTCGATTATCCTCTCTGAATGAGTACCACACTAGAAAGGCTTACCTATGAATGGAGCTAAGACTATGAATGATGAGTAAGTCTGAACAACCAAATGAATCTGAAAAGGAGGTTGTCGCTGTATCGAAACATGGCCAAGCAACCATTCCAAAGCGATTCCGCGACAAGCTTGGAATTGACGCACCGGGAAAGGTACTCTTCCGTGAAACTGACGATGGTACCGTTATCGTCGAGCACGTTCGCTCACCCAGTGAAATGCGTGGCTTCGCCGCTCGAAAGGATGCGACCACCGACACACCGGCAACGGACATTCTCCGTGAGAAACGCGAACAAGACCGAGACGAGCGCGAAGCCCAGTTTTCATCTGAGGACGAGTGATGGTACCTGACCGCGTTGTTTTCGATGCCGAGCCGTTGATCGCTCATGCAGACGATGAACCGGGAAGCAAAACCGTTGAACAGTATCTCAATGCCGTTGCTGCCGAGAATACTGCTGGATACGCCAGTTGTGTGAATCTCACCGAAGTTCGGTATACACTCGCCCGGAAGTACGACCGAGCGACTGCTGACGAATATCTAGAGTGGCTTGACGACCTTGGCATCGAACCAGTCAATGTCGATCAGGTGTGGATGGATGCTTCCGACTATATTCTCGAGTACAATCCTGCTCTGGGCGATTCGTTCGCACTTGCGACCGCAACTCATCTCGACGCAATGCTCCTTGTTGGTGGGGATGACGATTATGATGAGGTCTCCTCAGTGCCGATTGAGCGCTTTCGCGACGGGTCTGCGTAGCCGGCTTGATCGCGGACCGTTGTTGGGTAGTCTTACGTTAGCATGCTATACTAACCTACTGACCTTCGATTTTGTCGTAATTCGGTGAATATTTTATCCCTGGTTTTCCAACGGACAATTGCAGTTAGCGTAACCCAGTAGACGACGTGGATCTCGTTCCCAGCCCATCCACCCACGTCGTTTGCTCCCCTTGCATCATACTCAACACAACGACGAGCGTGTATTCTGTCCCGAGGATTTAGGTTACCAGTGCGTGTATCTGATTATATCTATGATCTCGAATCGGAGATCGCCACTCACTCCACTTGCGCAAGACGCACTCGATGCACTGGCGAGTGCCGTTCCAAACGATGGTGAACTCACCTACGAACATGCCTACGAAGTCTTGGCACAGGAAGAAGATTTGCAGCAGCCTGCTGCCGAGGATATCATCGAACGACTCTACATGCGGGGCCATCTGTACGAAGTCGAAGGGAAGCTCCGACTGACTGATTACGGATCTGAATAGCGAAGGCGCCCTCGTCAGTGAGGCCAGACTGGATTGTCCGGTTCTGGGATCTCGTCAACCAGCTCTTTTTCGAATGCTGACGCCCGCCATGCGATCACATTTTCTTTGCGCTGGATGTACTTCTCGTCCGTTTTGACCCACCGAGCGATTTCAGTGTACTCGTGGCCAGCACATAGGAGCAATAGCACTGCGAAATCGAACCTATCAAGATTGCTCTCGTTTGCATCGGCGTCAATACGATCGATAAACGCAGTGGACGCATCTCGCATGAACGCCATTAAAATCGCATACAGCCCCTCATCGTCGAATCCAGAGAATTCGAATCCCTCTGTTATATCGAATGATTCGGCCGTGCTTTCTTTGACATCCCATCGGAAGTCTTCGATTGCAGCACGTTCGCAGTCTTCGAGCGTAGCTAACTTTTCTGGATTTTCTCGTTCCCACGTTGCTCTCGTATCAGCAATTGCCTCACCCTGTGCATGATTGATGTACTCGTCACATCCTCGCTTGGCGATTATCGACTCGATATTCTTTCCTGATACTGTGAGGAGGATGTCTGCACACCGGTCTGTCTTTTCGAGGATTCGTGCTATCTCCCGCCGAGAGCCGAGATCTCCGAGGCCTGCTCGTTGTTGGGCGTCATGGACGAGACTGTTACGTCGGTCTTTCACCTCGACTAATTCACCGTATCTGCCCGACTCCAAGATCTGAATATCAGAAAGAATCTCCAATCGCTTTGCGTGCCCAACGCTTTGGACGAACTCGGAAATACTGTTGAGACGAACTTCTTCTCGGAACAATTCGTTCAGGACTGTTTCGGTCGTCAGTTCTTCGATGAGCGCAGACGCAAGCAACAGATAGGAGAAAAACGACCGTTCGAGCTGTCCGTTGAGGTCGCTTCCTGCTTGAAGCTGCTCTTTTACTTCGTCTCGTTGCTCAAGATAATACTCGAGCACATTATCGGAATGTCCGATGAGCGCATTCTGGCGCTCGACGTACGCAACGAGTAACAGCAATTCGTTCTCAAAGGGCGTCTCTTCACTTAGTGTCTGGCACTTTTCGAGGGCACTTGTTGGGAGGTGCCGGGTGAGGTAGTCGATGTCGTCGTAAACAAGTGGCGTATTGGTGGGACAGTTGTCGATGATCGATTGGAAGTCTGAATTGTTGGTGAGTTGCTGGAGTGCGTCTCTGACTTCATCGACGTCCATTTCACTCAAGGGAGGCGACCGATACATCGCACCACCCACAAACACTGTCGGGCCTTCGATGTCTTCAACTCTGTAGTCACCGATTGGTCTTAGTGAAACTGTGTCTGCATCAATCGCGAATGAAATTTCGATATCGGCGCCACTACACACGGGTAAAAATCAGATAAAACGGAGTTATTCAACCTTCTCGTCGTACTCTTCCCACAGCGAATCTAGGTCTCTTCCCGTCTCTTCAGCGATGTGGCGCAATAACTGCGCTTTGTTTTCGAATCGCTGTAGTTGACCCTTCGTCCTCATAGTCGGTAATTCGGGTTCCATGGGTAATAAGCTAGGGGGATAGCACCGATTGCGAGCGGCCGTTTTCTTAGTTCACGTATATCTCTTTACCACGTGGGCGGCATGGCTGAGGTTAGTATAGTATACTAACCTACTGCTGTTCGACTCGCTATTCCTCTCTGGCCGACTACTTGTGTCGGAATTTCTCGCTAGCATCACTATGTGCTCCAATCGGTTCATAGATGAGGACGGTATTGTCGCTCCGAACAGTCACGAGATAGTCCTCAACGGTGAATCGCACCTCAACGTCGCTCTTTTTCGATGCACTTGCTTTGATGATGTCTTCGAGCGCATCTGGGTCCACGTATTCGTACAGCGAGAGCGTGGTCTGGCCACCTGTCGGCTCGATCACATCAATGAGTGCTTCAACGACACCAGCAACAAGCTCTGAAGTCGATGAGTCGAAATCAATCGTCTCAGAGGCGACCAGTGCATATTGCGGTGGTGAACTCGGGCCGGAGTGCTCTGTCGTGGACCCGAACCAACCGATCGCTTGGGTTCTTTCTGTGTCACTGTTCATATTTTCTATTGGTCCTCCAGAAACTTGAGTAACGGCCGCTTACCGTAGAATTCACTGGGTTGAAAGAAAGATGGTCTAGAAATTGAGTTCGATACACATATTCCGGTTATCTGATTGAGTAATATAATAAAATCAAGCTATGTCTGACGAACTTATTTTATCCTTCGGATCATTGGTGGAGATACGCTCTCACGTGATCAGTACGACGCCATCGTCTGGCGCCATCACCCGACAGTGTCGTCGTGCCTGGTTGTGAGAGTTGGCTTTCCCCCTACCCATCCTTCCCGACGGGCTGAATACGGTTTGTTGTTCAGTATCATCTCTACCAAGAAGTAGGGTTTCGGAAATCCGAATTGGAAACCGATGGAACCTGCCGAACTCTACTGGCGCTGCCATGCATCTTTGGCTGCGATTGACGGTCGTTGATTCGTCTATAACTGCATCAGCTCAGGAGGACTTTAGCGCTCAATAACCCATTGGAACCCCGTATTAGTGAGTGAATACTCCACCATTTGCAGAGGGTATGTTCTCGCGTTGCTGTGGCGTCCAGCACGGCGAGAACTCACACTGGTTGACGTCGGTCGTTCCTGTATTGGAACATTCGGAATCGACCCTGGCGTGCCTTTCTGATACCCCGGTGAAATATCATCCGTGATAATGCACCAGACCTCACCCGAACTTCCCTCGCTTGACCCCGGCATTACACTGCTCGAAACCGACGAGCGCATGACTGGCTCGTTCCAGTCGCTCGTGCTCGATCAACTACTTCTCGAGCAGGGCTCTGCCGTTTGGATCGATGCTCACGGACATGGAACAACGCATCCGCTGACGCGAATTACGCCCTCGATGCGTGTCCTCAACCGGATTCACATCGCTCGGGCGTTCACCCCATGGCAACACCAAAGTCTCGTACAGGACCTTACCGGAGAGATTTCGGACGAGACGACGATTGCGGTCCTTCCCGCAGTGGACTGGTTCTACCGGTCGGAGGACCTTCCGCGTGGTGATGATGAGCGCATGCTCTCGACTGTGGCTAAGCGGATCGACGAGCTTGCCGAACGATTTGAGATTCCAGTGCTTCTGACGTTGCAGACGGACGATACGCTGACAGCACCGATTCACGACATTGCTGATCAGACGGTTCGGTGTGAACAGACCCAGTTCGGACCACGGTTCGCAGGTGAGGAGTACGAGACGTTAGTCTACCCGTTGGAGAATGGGCTGGTGCAAACGACGCTCGCGTATTGGAAGCGTATTCTCGCTAATCGGCATCCAGCGATGGTTGATGCTGATGTTTCACCGGAGGTGAGTGCGAATGGGGCGTACTAACACGACGTATCGTGATTTACTGCGGGCAATGGAGTCGCGGTGGCAGGAATATCGGCGTGCACTCCGACACGCTGACCAGGCTGTCTTTGATCGGCTCTTCGAATATGCCCGCGCACATGCGGACGCGAGTGGGCTCCAGAACCACCAGTTCGTCGAGATTCCAGCGCTGATGTCGATGCTCATCGAACAGCAAAAGCAAATTGAGGATTTAGAAGATCGACTCGATCACGTCGAGGATGATTTGAACGATCGGGGATGAGACGATGGTGTACAAAATCGACTACGTCGATGACGACGTGCTCAGATGGTCGGTAACTGAGACGGGGGTGAGTTGCGAGGTCGATGAATCGTATACGCCGACGATCTACGTGTCGGCGCACGATGACGGCGAGCTTTCGATGGCACGTGCTGCACTTCGTGACCATCCTGCCGTTGTTCGGGTTGCTGTCGTCGAAGAACGCGTGAGCTTCCGGCACGACCCCGAGCAAGTACTCCAAGTAGATGTGGTCGACCTCAACGCGGTGAATTCGGTGGCGCGAGTGGTGAGCAAGTGGGGCTCGCCTGGTGAGTATCGCTGCTACAACGTCGACTTCTCACGGGAGTTCCGCTACTGTCTCGAAGAAGGAATCGACCCCTTGCCGAACTACGAACTCTCACAGATGCAGATTGCTGTGTCGGAGACGGAACTCGCGAGTGAGAGGGTTACCGAACTCACAATTGACGATGAGACGGTGACTGGGAGTGCGGCGGACGTGTTAACGGCATTGTCAGCTCGTGTTGAGTCGGTTGACCCCGACGTTCTCTTCCTGAACACCAGTGCCCTCATTCCCGTTCTCTTTCAGCAGGCCGATCGGCTCGACGTCGAGTTCCAGCTTGGGCGACGTCCGGGGTGGCAACAACTGGCGGGTGAATCAACCTACGAAAGCTACGGGCGGCTCTGGTGAATCACTAGACGGCATCGGTTTCGACCGTTAGAATTTGGAAGATGAAGCGGGAAATCGTCGATGATCCATGTCGAAAATCTCCCGCTTCACGAGCAAAGCGGTCACGTTAGCTAAAAACGCTGTTGGTGGTCGAGGCGAAGTCGCCGCCCCCGAAGGGGGTGGCGGCTTCGCCGACTACGCTCTCGTGTCGCTGCACTGTCTGCGGGTTTACCTCGATGAATCGTACCGCAACGCACTCGACCTGCTGAGCGAGATGCCGCATATTCTCGGGGAGATTGGCCTTGAAGAGGGCAATCTCCCTGACCACTCGACGTTAGTGAAGGCGTTTGATAGGTTCGAAATGAAGGTCTGGCGAGTGCTGCTGCGCCTGTCGGCGCAGCTGCATGACCTCTCGGGTCACGCCGCCATTGACGCCACGTTTTTTGACCGCGAGAACGCCAGCAAGCACTACTGCCGCCGGACGAATGATCGCGTTCAAACACTGAAAGCGACCGCTCTCGTCGACACAGAAACACAAGCGATCCTTGACGTTCACTGTACGACCGAGAAACCGCACGACACACAGCTCGGCTGGCAGGTCGCCTGCCGCAACGCAGGCGACCTGCACAGCCTCGCTGCCGACAAAGGCTACGACTGGATGCAATTACGCGAGAAACTCAGAGAAGAAGGCGTGAGACCGCTGATTAAGCATCGCATCTTCCGACCCATCGACCACGCGCATAACGCGCGGGTCGATGGGCCTCGCTACCGCCAGCGATCGATGTGTGAGACCGTCTTCTCGGCAATCAAACGCACGCACGGCGTCGCCGTGCGTGCTCGAACCTGGTACCGAGAATTTCGTGAGCTTGTTCTGAAATGTGTTGTTTATAACATCAAGCGGACGGTGACACAGTAAAATCACGCGCCGTATGGCGATTCACCAGAACCGTAGATTCAATAAAACTGTAAGATGCCGGTTCAGCCTTCAACCATAGGCGGGACCTTCGTACTTCAGCACAAGGAGGTGATCAAAAATCTGCAATCATCGTCGAGTGAATCGAATTTGTATAACGCCAGTGTACGCACTAATAGTCGAGTCTATGTGTTGACCGACTTGCGGTGGAACAAATGTGAACTGTATCTCGTTCCCTGCCAGTCGGGCTTGCATTTGGGAACGTGGGATGAGCGGATAGGGAAGCGGCACTCCAACACCAACCGATCTTGACGTTGCATCAGTTTCATTTATTCTATTGTACCCATCAATACTGTGCAGAGAAGGGTCATCAATCATGTACCCGGATAGCGTATTGCCCGACAGATTGAGCTGCCAGGTTTGGGCGATGGATGTCTGTGGATGAGCCTGCGTTGGATTCAAAATCACAGCTGACGTAAGAGTGAAATCTCCATTTTCCCCTGGTGGACCTCCACTGATGTAGAAGTTGAGCGGATTTCTCTCGTTCCCCAGCTGGGATGTGAGCGGGAGTCGGAATGTTCCCAGTGCGTTGTTAAACTGGTACGTTCCGACGGGGGTGTAGCTCCTGATCGTGTTTTCTCCGGGTGGACTGGCAACCTGGTATGTTTTGACTAGTGCGGATCCTGCCCATTCCCCATACCAGGCCGAAGCAGCGGTTGGTGGTGAATTTTGGTTGAGCGAGCGAGCGCTCGCCATACCACTGAGGGATGCTAACGAAACGGCCCCACTGACGGCTCCAAGAAACTGTCTCCGAGTCGAAGAAGATTGACGGTGTTCTGTAGAATTGTCATTGCTCTTCGGTGAATTTTGTTCTGGCTGCATATTCCTCGTCTTGAGGGGACGATTCACATTCGTTTCAAGCAGTACGATTGTTCTGTACGATTCAAATCCTGCCTAGTATGCACGTTGGTGTTTCCAAGGGACCACAGTCCATACCGCTGAATCAACAAGAGCGTGTTCTGAGAATACTTCAACTATTCGATAAGAAATAGAATCATTTTCGCTAAGCGGCTCTGAATCAGAATTGATCTGTATTACGAAATTCGATAGTGATCATCATGATGATCTGCTCTACAAAACTGAAATATGACGTCGATTTCTAATGTCGCGTTGTTCGAATGACACGGAAGACATCCACTCACCCAAATCTATTGGGTCGCTGTCGTCCGATGGATTTCACCGTTCGTGGAGTGCTTGTGGTCATCGATGTTACACAATAGTACTGTGATATTCACTGAGCATGATTCGAAGTCGTCTCCATCCGATTGGAGAGATCCGTACTTACACCGTCGTCAGACCCACTTTACGCACCACCGTCCTCTCTCCAACCGCAAATCAACCGCAAAACAAGACGTACTTCACAGTAATCGATAGTTGCTTACAGTGGTTCGTGTCGTGGTGTTTTGATTCGTGTTAGATTGGTGTCCCTCTCGGGATGGGTGTCCTGACGGGGATACTTATGTGGTCACTGACGACGCTGTCACTCCAGCGTTCGTGGTCTGCATGGACGGGAACGGCCTATGTTGCTTGAGCATCCAGCCGTGTTTGTCGTGCTGGAAGAACGTGAGCCGTCCTTGCGATAGCTGTTCGATACGACGGCAAGCGCGGTACACCTGCTTCCAAGCGAGATGTTCGTCGGTTGCTGTGGAGAGAAGCGACTTGAGGTTGTCACTCGTCTTGAGGAGGTTCCCTTTCGGTGTCTTGGTTGACCACTCCTCCCAGTGTTCGAAGACTGTTACAGCGCGTCTGTCGCTGGCAGAGACGTGATCATCGAGTGCATCTTCTCCAATCACCGAGAGCCGTTCGAGTGGCGTCCAGTCGTCTGCTGGTGTACTCTGTTCGTCAGTGCAGTCGCTGGTGACGTCGATGTTGTCTTCGAGATCAGCGATGTCGTCGTTGGCACTCTCAATCCCCATTCCAAGGGCGTCCATCCGTTTTTCGTGTGTGGCTTGTTCGGCTTCGAGTTCATTCACTCGCTGCTCGAGGTCGTCGATTCGCTCGTCTTTCTTGGCGACTTCCGCTTTGAGTTCAGTGATTGAGTTAGCGAGCATCTGAACGTGCTCGGCGAGGTCCTCAATTGAGATATCGGCACCGAGATTATCGGTTACTCCGGAAGGAGTGGTGTCACTCATCCGCCCGCACCTCCACTGGAACTCCGGTGTCCTCTGCTGGTGTGGAGAGTCGCGGGAGGTGGGCAATGGTTGTGAGCGTGCCGATACAACGAGCGGTCGTGTCACTGGGGGTGTGGGTGTACTCGAGAACCGTCATGGCAGAATCGGACTGACTGAGGCAGTGGTAGGTGGCTTGCTGCAGTTCGTCCTGTGCAGTCGTGGTGATCGGCGGTGCTGCTAGGACGAGATGCGGTCCACAGCGTGTCGGTGCGTTCGTTGCTTTGACCGTGCAAATCGTCCGTGGCAACTCCGTCGTGGTGATGCGAACGCAATCATTTGGCGAGAGGTGCTGAACGAGTGCGTCGGCATCGCGCGGATTCAGTGGCTTTGGAATGACCGAGCGACGGTCGGCAGTCATGCCGGCTCACCTCCCTTGGGGCTGGTGATGCACTCGATGTGCGCGCCGGTGCGCAGCCAGGCGTATCGACCGTTCGGGGTGCGACCGTAGTGGTCTAACTGTGCCTCAGTGTGTTCGATCTCGTCGTAGTAGCGGTACTGCAGCCGGTACAGGTCGTTGGAGGGTGTGGCGACATACAGGACGTGCTCGCCGGGCTCTGGGCCACGACAGGAAAGCGTGGGTTCGTGGTGCTCACACTGATAGATGACGCCTGTGAGCGTGCGTTTCTGGGTGTAGATCTGGATCGGGTCCGTACACTCCAGGGCGAGGACCGTCTGCTGATCGGTCATTGCTCGGCCTCCCGTTTCTGACGAAGGCGCTGACAGAGCTGGCAGGGTGCGTACTGATCGTCTTGTGCCTCTGTGCGCGTGCAATAGGCGAGTGGGTTGTCGGTCTGCAGC
>NZ_MEIH01000310.1:0-20460 GCF_001723155.1 Haladaptatus sp. W1 | reverse complement strand
GGTCCGTACACTCCAGGCGAGGACCGTCTGCTGATCGGTCATTGCTCGGCCTCCCGTTTCTGACGAAGGCGCTGACAGAGCTGGCAGGGTGCGTACTGATCGTCTTGTGCCTCTGTGCGCGTGCAATAGGCGAGTGGGTTGTCGGTCTGCAGCGTACAGAGTGAGTGGTTGTCCGCGTCGAGTTCGTGATAGGCGAAGGCGTCGCCTGCAAGCTGATCGACGATAGCGACCGTCTCATCGGCGGGATAGGGTCACCAGCGATGCGCTGGTCGCGTTCGGCATCGCTGAGGTTGCTTGTGAAATGGCTGTCACAGTAATGGGAGTCGGTGATCTGCACTGCGTAGGTTCCACAGTGGGGACAGCGTTCGAATGTGTTCTCGATCTCCTCGGGGGTGATCGAGGTGGACGTGCGGGTCATCGCCCATCACCGCCGATGGCTGTCGCTCTCTGGAGAGGGCGTTCTGTGGGGGACATCTACGCGCGCACCTCGGTTGTGGTGGCGTGGGTGGTGGCGTCGATGTCGTAGCACCGTTCGAGGATGCATTTGTAGTGTGCGCGGGTTTCTGCGTGGGTTTCGCCCGGTGGTGTCGAAGGGAGCTTCGGGTTGCCCGTTTTCGTGGTGGCGACCGAGCGGTATGTGTCGGTGTCCTCGTGAATCTGGAAGCCTTCCTTGTCGTAGTTGATCGGGCAGCGCCGTTCGAAGAACCGCTGGCAGTCCGGCGTGGCGTAGATGCAGTACAAGTAGGGCGCTTGATTGGTGGTCTTGGTTCGAGTTTGAAAGCCCACGCGGAGTTCGACGAGGTACGCGCGGGTGATTGGCTCGTCGGTATCTGGAGTGGGTTGGTCCGGGTCCTGGGCGGCAGTGTCGGGTGTGGGTTCGAGGCGTTTGACGGGGTGGAAGAATTTCTCGCCGAATTGGGCCTCGAGGGAGAGGAGCCCGCCGTTGGGTTTCTCGTCGAAGGACGCCATTAGTGCTGTCCTCCGGAGAAGGGTGGTTGGTAGTCGATGCGTTTTTTCTACGGCAGGGGTATTGCTAGTCATGCTTCTGTGACCCAGAAGCGCGGTCGGTGGTCCAAACACCGGCCTTCTGCGAAGGCAGGCTGCGCTTCTATAGACACATCTCTATTTTCCAGGGGGATAAAGCTATGTATTGCACAGTGCAATCTATGATTCAAAGTAAAGTATTTTGCATATCATCTCATCTTTTGTACTGTACTACACTATGAGTTGCATAGAAATGGTTAACGAGAACTTTGATCCCTCGAAAGATTGCGACCGTGTTCTAAGCGTATTCAAAGAGGGACATGGGAGTGGAGAGCCATGGGGACGTGCAAACCCCCGATACATTATTGATCAAACTGGAATTGAAAAATCTAATGTTGAGTTTTATCTCCGACGACTTCGGGACGCTGGCTGGATTACCCGGTGTGCTCGTGGTCTCTATGAGTATGTCGAGGATCCAAGGGAAAATGAGAATGATCGATAGTCGGTACTTCCCAACCCATGTGAGAACTGAAGCTAAAGCGTTAGTCTAATTAGGAAGATGTCTGGTTGAGTGAATGTGTTCAATATCCCTCAGCCAGACGGTGTTCTTTCGGACTCGGACGTGAAAGATCTAGCGGAAGACGTTATCTGTCAGCTGCCATTGCCGGGGATCGAGGGTTCGCCCCTCGATCCCGGCGAGATCTGGGCGGTCGTCATTCTTGCAGCCGTCAATCAGGCCTCTGTCTGGGAAACGTGCAAAGACAACGAGAACGCTGCTTGTGACGATACTGTCATGGCTTGGCTACATACGCTCAACCGGGAGTGGCTTGAGAGCGTTGCTAACCGCCTTCTCAGGGAGTTGGCGATGACGATCCTCGACCCTGACCGGTCGAGGATCGTTTCTATCGACGAAGTCGATAACCCCTACCACGGCACGTACGCCGATAAGGAAGGTGAACTCTGCCGAATGCATGCCAAAGACGGGACAACGACGTGTCACCGGTACTGTACAGCGTATCTCGTCTCGAACGGCAAGCCGGTGACGTTGGCCATGACGTACGTCCGCAGTGATGAGAAGGAGGCCGACGCGGTCGAGCGCGTCCTCGACCGCGTCGAAGCCTCTCCCTTCGAGATAGAGCTTCTCTTGGCTGATCGTGGCTTCTATAACGAGCGTATCTTGCGTCGCTCACGGGAGATCGCTGCGACTGTCGTTCCTGTCCAAAAGAAGGGCAAGCGCATGAGAGAGAAATTGGACACACACTGCTCGTACATGACGACCTATCGGATGTACAAAGGCCGCGATCGAGAACTAAAATTCCCGCTCGCGGTCGCTGTGTCCTATCATGCCGGAGATCGTGGGAAAAGTGGCGAGGTCGTTCGAGGATATGTGGCGTGCGATCAGCCAGATCGCACGCCGAAGCAAGTCGAACGACTCTATCGGAAACGATCGGCGATCGAGACGAGCTACCGTGTATTCCGCCAAGCGCGGGTAATAACAACGACACAGGATCCAGTCATCCGCTTTGCGTTCGTCTTGGTTGGATTCTTGTTGGAGAACCTCTGGCTTGTGCTTCGATTGGGCGGTCGTCGCCCGCCCACGGCGGGGCGGGCGCGACCTGCCCGAGGAATTCACGTTCAAGACCTTCTCTGACTGGATCAGACACGCATTAGAGGAAGAGTTAGAGCGGAGTTGGGAGATCAAGATGAACGGCGTCGGTGTGCCAGAAACGTACGCATCGGCCGCGGGCTGACGCCAGCCCGCGGCCTTGGGCAGGCACCTGACGAGCAACAGCATTCGCCTAGAACGGCGTATCTCAGCTTTCTCGGTTCGGTTCTCTCCATCTGTGGACTCTAGTTCTCCTTCACTCAGCTACTACACCAGCGTTCACTCTGGTCATCCGTGACTCAGCACAGCTCACGAAGCGACGCTCGGGAAGTACCGAAAATGGATCTGGTCGATCTTCGTATTCGAACCTCACCGAGACAAGGTACTTTGTATCCCCACTCTCCTCGAAATCTACGTATTTGATCGTCTTGAGGTAGAGTTGATCCCACTGGTGTTGGGCTGGTTGTCCAGGGCGTCCATCATCGCCCATGTCTCGTTCATATTCATACTGAATGCGATTCTCGAATGGATCAGTGGTCTCCGTAAGCTTCCACGAGAATACCTTATTTCGGTTCGACGAATCCGCGACAACTGCTGGATCATTGCCTCGTTCATTCGGAGTTCCATAGATGCTAGTGAGTCCGTCTTTGCTCTTGACTTCCCAGTGGTCACTAACCGCATCCAATTCACGATGAATCCGAGCAAAGAGCCCCTCAGTCCGTGGTCGATACCGGGTTCGGTTACCTGTCTCCGAAATCGGTACGAGATCCTCAGCACCGGACAGGACGAATACATCGTCCCCATTGTACACTGGAATTCCATCCGATGTTTTGCGACTAACGCCGGGAACGCTCAGCGCCTGTCCAAGGCCAAAGGGACCGTTTCCATTGCCTGTACTATAGCTGAGACTCAGTTCTGGCTGGAATCCGTTTCGGCCGGCTGGAAGATCGATGGGAACGGTGAAATTCCCTGTTCCGGTGAATAGATCGGGTGAGAACTTTTCTCCGATTCCTGAAAGTGCACCACCACCTTCTGGTAGTGAAATGACTTGATCGGCGACCCCTGACTTATTGCTCATAGTTTCCCCCTTTTACTGTTACCATGGTTTCTCGCCCCATAATCCCTAGCTATTAATGGTTATAATCTCAACAGAGTGTTCGCTAGCACTGTACATAGCTATTGCTCAACTAACTATTTAGCAGGAAAATACGAGAATTGGGATATATGAAGATGGATTGCGCTCAAATCGCTCTCGGGCGTCGGAGTGGTCTGAAATCTGCTTTCTAACACTGTAACTGGCGCACTATTCTGTGTGACTACAGCCACGAACAGCGATTATCATAAGTTGCCGCTAGACGGTCGACAAAGAGAACAAGAACGGTAGTTTCCATCGGTCTATGATGGTAGGGATTAGCGTTCAGTGCGGAACCACTGTGCGATTTGCCGACTGAACGAGTCATAGACGTCCAGTCCGGTCTGGAGCGTCTCGTACACCTCAACGTAATCCACTCTGCCGTACTCGTGAGCGAGGACATTCCGAAACCCGATCGCTGCGACGAGCGTATTCATCGTTTGCTCGTCGATAACCTTCTCTTGGCCGAGAATGCGAACTGCTTCCTTGGATGCCACACCCGTCGGGTGAATCCGCACCGCGAGCAATCTGAGACGCTCGCGGTGCTCTCGTTGTCCCAGCACTCAAGCGGATTCGGGTCCAAAGAGACGGTGAACGGTTCTTGGGCGGCCATAACATCCGTCTCCAAGAACTGTTCGCTCTTTGGCTAGACGATGGCCTCATTACAGTTGTTTCAATCCCGGTGTGGGTTTCTACCTCATCGCGACAATGAGACAAGATTGTTCCGAGTGTGGTTCGTTCGAGTTTCAATCCCGGTGCGGGTTTCTTCGGTGCTTCGACTTCCGAATCAACTTCAGCGCGTCTCCCAGCAGCGACCAGTTTCAATCCCGGTGCGGGTTTCTTCGGTGCTTCGACCTATCTCCGTCACGTCTCCCCACAACGCGACGAAATCGTTTCAATCCCGGTGCGGGTTTCTTCGGTGCTTCGACAATTCGGAATCCGCGGACCTGAAAATATCAGGAAATTGTTTCAATCCCGGTGCGGGTTTCTTCGGTGCTTCGACCTCCTGTGGGCGATGGGCGTCTATTCGGTGTTGTTTCAATCCCGGTGCGGGTTTCTTCGGTGCTTCGACAAGGCCGATCTTGATGGTATCTCTTGCGTTGTATGCCGTTTCAATCCCGGTGCGGGTTTCTTCGGTGCTTCGACTTTGCCACTGGCTTCCATCGCCGATATAGTATTGTTTCAATCCCGGTGCGGGTTTCTTCGGTGCTTCGACGAGTCCTCCGGCTTAGAGTTCGGGCATCGATGGGATGTTTCAATCCCGGTGCGGGTTTCTTCGGTGCTTCGACGTGTCGCGTGCGAGAAAGTCGCTGTCCAAAAATAACGTTTCAATCCCGGTGCGGGTTTCTTCGGTGCTTCGACCTATCGATCGGTTAGCGACGACCGCTATATCCGCGTGTTTCAATCCCGGTGCGGGTTTCTTCGGTGCTTCGACCTATCGATCGGTTAGCGACGACCGCTATATCCGCGTGTTTCAATCCCGGTGCGGGTTTCTTCGGTGCTTCGACACCTTCGCAAACTTCGGTTTGTCCAATGGGATAGGTAGTTTCAATCCCGGTGCGGGTTTCTTCGGTGCTTCGACACCTTCGCAAACTTCGGTTTGTCCAATGGGATAGGTAGTTTCAATCCCGGTGCGGGTTTCTTCGGTGCTTCGACGCCGACTCAGTTACAAGCCGTGAAGTATCTGAGAAGTTTCAATCCCGGTGCGGGTTTCTTCGGTGCTTCGACGGTCCCTTGGCTATCAGAGTACAGCCACAGTAGTTTCAATCCCGGTGCGGGTTTCTTCGGTGCTTCGACCGTGGTCGAGTTGGACGTCGGCCTTTGACTCCGGCGGTTTCAATCCCGGTGCGGGTTTCTTCGGTGCTTCGACGTGCTGTGGGCGCTCACCGAAGCCGGCGACGCGCTGTTTCAATCCCGGTGCGGGTTTCTTCGGTGCTTCGACTCTGTGGCGGTGGGGCAGTCCCACCACCCATACCAGTTTCAATCCCGGTGCGGGTTTCTTCGGTGCTTCGACGCACTCGCCGACCGTGTTGCGGCGGAAGCCGAGCGGTTTCAATCCCGGTGCGGGTTTCTTCGGTGCTTCGACCAACACGACCGATGGGCATCCCACGCCCGCCCGCAAGTTTCAATCCCGGTGCGGGTTTCTTCGGTGCTTCGACCCACGCCAACTGGGACGGTGCCTACCCGCTCATCATGTTTCAATCCCGGTGCGGGTTTCTTCGGTGCTTCGACGTGGCAACAGGCACAGGGCCAGACGCCGGGACAGTCGTTTCAATCCCGGTGCGGGTTTCTTCGGTGCTTCGACGTACGGCGAAAATGCAACTATCATCGTTCCAGACGTTTCAATCCCGGTGCGGGTTTCTTCGGTGCTTCGACGACATCACCGTGGACGTCACGACTGCCTAATCTGATTGTTTCAATCCCGGTGCGGGTTTCTTCGGTGCTTCGACCAGTGACTCCGGCCGTCGATGCTACCATTTCCACTGGGTTTCAATCCCGGTGCGGGTTTCTTCGGTGCTTCGACCTCCGGATAGTCACAAGTGGGCATTTTAGTCGTGTTTCAATCCCGGTGCGGGTTTCTTCGGTGCTTCGACGTCGTCGCGTCGGTGTCGTCGCTGGGTGTGTCGCTAAGTTTCAATCCCGGTGCGGGTTTCTTCGGTGCTTCGACAGTACAACGACGCGGACTTTTCGTTGTATGATGTCCTGTTTCAATCCCGGTGCGGGTTTCTTCGGTGCTTCGACTCCGGCGAGTGGATTTTCTTCAGGATTTCCAACGACGTCGTGTTTCAATCCCGGTGCGGGTTTCTTCGGTGCTTCGACGCGGTGGAGGTAATAGTAAATGGCGATTCCGAAACAGTTTCAATCCCGGTGCGGGTTTCTTCGGTGCTTCGACAGGGGGTGATAACAACCGCATAGGTACTATAGTTTGTGTTCAAGCTGTGACTCAGTCTGGATCGTTCATCGACCCCTGCTGTACACAGGGTTCAAAAGGGTCGACGAAGCAGCTTCTCAGATCACGTTCGACTGGTCGTCCGGCGGCTCGGTCCCGAGATCGGTAATGTCGCTAAGGCAGGACTCACAAAGCCGATAAATACGAACCCGATCACCGTCTTTCTCATTGATCTGCTCGGCCAATTCGTCCTCTAGTTTGACGCGCTCGGTCTTCGAGACATCTACCTCAAAGACGCTATATTGTCGCCATGCTCCGTACCGCTGGAGCGTCCGATACACACGCCGGCGATTGGCGTCATCACTGACGTCGTACGTTACCGCCAGTCTCATCGCTGTACCTCCAGCGCATGATATTCGTCCAGTTCACCAGTGATCGCTTTCCGAAGCAGAATTGCTTGCTGATGAATTGCCTTCCGACGGCTTACCTCGTACTCGAAGTGCGGATGTGTGAGCGTTTCCTCCATGTACCCATGAATTTCGAGAGAAACGTCTGGAAGGCGTCGTCGCGCAGATGGTTGTCCTGCTTGAAATCATCATGGTTGAATGTTTTTCGGTTGATGATTCGCGTGACGAATGCGTCACAAAACAGCGACCGGAATTCCTCGAGGAGGTCAAGCGCGAGTGATGGTCGGCCGTGACGGTCGGCGTGAAGAACGCCGAGAAATGGATCAAGATTGTAGCTTCGGAGTCCGGTAATAACCTCGTTTTTCATCATAACGTACGTCAGCGACAACAACGAATTGATATGGTCCTTCGGCGGGCGTGTGCTCCGGGTCTCAAAGGTCCATCCATCGACGAGTGTCTCGTCGAGCCGGTTGAAGTACCGCTCGGCTGCCTCGCCTTCTATCCCGCGGAGGTCGTCCTTCGAGTCGACATGATGAACACGTTCGCTCAGGTCTCGGAGTACGTCGGTGCCAGTAACGCCCTTCCGTGAGAGCAGCGTTCGTGCATTACGTATCTTCGCGCATATCATCGCCTTTGCGATCGTCAGTTCAGCACTATCATCCAACGCGTACTGCGCGCGCCGGACCTCCGCAATCGTATTCCGCACGGGAACGAAGCTCCCACGATATTTCCCGTTCTGCGTGAAGTAATTGAGGACAATCCCGTGTTCATTCGCCTCAGCGACGAACGGCGTCGAGAAATTCACACCTCCGAAGACGTTGATTGTCTCCACCTTCGCGGTGGGAAATGTCCCGAGATCACCCTTGTCACCCTCGACATCGTGGACAACGATTTGTCCGCCGTCGGTCCGAACCTGTGTTCCCTGGGTCGTGACATAGATGACTGAGTCAAGGAACATTCCGTCGCTCGCTTTCATGACTTCACCTCCCACTCCTCACTTGGAATCCGATCCGGCTCTAGGGTGAGTGTCTCGCGGGGCATGCAGTACGACCGGGTTGAACAGCTCTCGCACTTCTGTGGATTCTCAGTAATCGGCGGAACTTCATCCGGACTCATCGACCGCATCGCAGCTAGTTGCTCACGTACGGCTTCTCGGTGATCATCAGTGATTCGAACATGCATCCGTTGGTCAGTCTCGTAGAGATAGATTGCGCCTTCACGAACTGGCTCCTCAAGATGTGCTTCGAGTAGAAGACAGTAGCCTGCGAGTTGGAGTTCGTCGCTTTTGTAGAATTCCCCGCTTTCGGCTCGTTTCCGCTCTATTGGGATTGGTTCCCCGTCGAGTTCGAGCACGTCTATCTTGCCTTTTAACCCGAGATCCTCGTCCTCAATGTAGAGTTCGTTTAGCCAGCCACCACGCGTAGACTGAGAGTCGTGCATCGACTTGCCCTCGATTCGCTCATAGTTTTGTCATTGCGTGTCAAAAAATCTCAAATACCAGTATCTTCGTGGGCAGTAACTGAACTGATTCAGGTCGGATACATTGAGTAGCTCTTCGCTCATATTTGTCGGCATTCGACTCTGACAGTTGGTGGTCCACCGGCCTCTGCGTCCACGTACACAGTGTGTTGCCCGTGTCGGACTTCGATTGGCTGGACAGCCTCGGGGAGCTGAAGCACACTGTAGAACTGATTCATCAGCTCTTCGCTCACATCTGCGGCCTCAAAATCCACTTCGGCGATCTCTGGGCGAATCCATTGCTCAAATGTCTCTCGTACCTCACGGCTTGAACCACTATAATCGAGCGGGCGATTCTCGTAGCCAGGGAACCGAGCAGTGATCATGACTGGACGGTCCGTGTCCCGGCGTGAGACGACGATTGTCTCGTTATCCTCAATCTCTTCAATGTCGTAGTATCGAAGCGTTGTAAGCAAGTCGTAGGTCGTAAGCGCTAGTCGGTCTCCTCTCGGATATCGCACGTTCACCGGCAGCGACCGACCACGAAGGCTTCGGAACACCTCGAAACAGTGGACTGTGAACGCGAGGAGCTTGTGTGTCGTGCTATTGTTTGTAACCGGGTGCCCGAACTGGCCAACCCCATCAAGTGCTTCATCGACGCTCCGGATGAATCCGCTCCACCTGTCGTACTCCGTGACGGATTCGAAGTCCTCTCGTAGCTCTTCCCCGAACCACTCTACGCTATTCAGTCGCGTATGGATTGCGTAGGCCGCTCGTAGTCCGATAAGCGCTCGAAGCGTCGCGTGATCTTGTGCATCGCTTCTGCCGTCGTCAAGTCCTTCATAGATTGTCTCGACGAACGCCGGATAGCTCAGTTGGTCAGGCCAACTCATTTCCCCCAGTCCGAATACGTGGACGGTCGCCTCGTGCTGTCGCCCTGCGCGCCCAAACCGTTGGAGGAACGAACTCGGGGTCGCAGGTATCTCCATGAACAGCGTCCGAATATCGTAGTCTAGCCCGACCTCTCCCTTGCTCGTCGTATTCAGAATGAAGAACGTCTCTTCTTCGAGCTGTGCATCTGGATCGTTCGTGTCGAATCCGTTGTCTTTCGCGGTATGTTCGAAGACGTTCTCGAATTCCTCCTTTAGATACATATGGAAGTCGTTGCTCGCGGCGACGCTGTTGAACACGAGTGCGACTTGTGGCGTATTGGTGTCGGTCGCGTCTTCTAGGAGGTTTTGGAGCCGTGTCGCGACTTGTTCATTGCACTCCTTGATCGTCCGCTCTTCGTGCCTCTCGACGGTGACTCGGTGCCGAAACGGATCTCCTTCATCGTCGTACTCAACCGAGAGATTCCGGACCGGGACCGACAGTTCCTCCTCAATGAAGGAGACAAACGACTCGTTTGGTGTCGCGGACGCAAGCAAGACGTCCATCCCAGCGTGTCGGTCGAGGAATACCTGGATTTGCAGGAGGAGCCCGCTCGCAGCAAGGTCGCCATAGAAGTGAAATTCATCGTAGATGACGGCATCGAACCGATCGAAGAACATCATCGGCTTCGTCGATCCACGGTACATATCCTGAATGATAGCCTGGAGAATGTCTGGGTTTGTTACGACGATATCGTGTCCCTTGTATCGATCTGTGTACTGTAGTAGGCTTTCGACTCGCTCGTCCCCATGTCCAGAAAGAGTATCGCCGGTGAGCCGAGCGACCTTGATCCCCTCATTTTCGAACCGTTTCGCCTGCTGGTTGAGCAGCGCGTTCGTCGGATAGACCACGAGCGTGAGCCCGTTTTCTTCGACCAACTCGTAGAACGTCGCCGTCTTTCCCGCCCCGGTTGGAGCTCGAAGTACACCAACCGGCTCCGAGTCCGGATCGTGAGCCCACTCCGCCGTTCGGTTCTGGAATGCCCGCGCGTACTCAAAGCCCCGCCGTTTGAACCCCTCGGCTGGAGACTCGATTGCAAGCGATGCTCCGTTGACGATCACTGCACCACCTCGGGAAGCACATGTTCACGAACGTATGTTGGATTGGTCCCAACGAAGTGTTGGAGGCGGGGGTCGTTTCCACGCCGGAAAGACTCACTCTCCTCAAGCAGGTGTTTCAACTGTTCAGTAGAGAGATCATATACATTTTCGAGGAGATATTTGTTGAGTACCAGCTGCTTGAGTTCTGACTCCTGTGCACGGAACTCGCCCGTCTGTTTGATTCCCATTCGAAACGACGGGCGAGTAGGAAGTGGCTCTGCGCTCCAGACTGTAAACTCGAATGTTGATCCCGGTGAAATCCCTTGGTAATTCCGGATAGTTTGCCACGCTGCACCTGAGCGTTCGAGGATCTCGGGGACGGACTTCTTGCCCGCTACCCGCTTTGCGACCTCCGGGTCATTAGTCGTGAAGTGGCGTTCCGACCGATAGTCGGTGCTGCGAAACGTGCGCTCACCTGCGTCGACCGCTATGGGGCGCATATCTGTGACGAATAGCGGGAGTTCACGTAGGTGATCATAAGACGGTTCGGTCGTTTCCACCCCAGTAAGTGCGTACCGCTTTTCCAGTTCGAAGTACCGGTACCCGAGTGCATGCATGAGTGCTGTTGCTGAGAGTGTCGGCTCGGTTTGGATCGAGCGTCCCTCTGTGCTCGAATAGAATAGAGGGGCATACAGCTGGGCCTCGTACGTCCGCTCAATCATTTTTCCCAAATACGTTCATCGCCGCGTCAGTGAGATCACGGAATTCCGCGGTGAGTTCCTCGTCGGCGTCGTCCACCTCACGTGCGGCGACTGCGTGCAATTGGTCATACCACTCTGGGAACGACTCTGCTCCCTCGACATCGCCATAGACCTCCCACTCGGACCGGCGGACCTCGCTGATGTACTCGCCAATACACATCTCTATGTTGTCTCCCTCGTCGTGGTACTCCATCAGAAGTTCGCCAGTCGAAAGTGAGGTATCATGATCTCCGAGGACGATACCAAGGACGGAATTCCGGACATTTCGCCCCGTCCGCGTCTCCCGGGCGCCGTACCGACCTGTATTCAGGAGATTGTGAAGTACGTAGAGAAGCATCGGTCCCGTTGCGGCTTCCAGCGTGACGAAATGGATGAGTGAGTTGCCCGGCTGCACTTTTACATAGTCAAAGAGTGCCTCCGACTGGCCACCCTCTTCGTCACGCATCGTTCCGGACTCGTATACTGCATTCCGAGTCTCCTTGTTCATCAGATCGTACTCGTCGGTTGTGTAGGTGTAGCCCTCTATAACACGGGATTTGATCGCGAAGTCTTGATCACCGGTACCTGCAAGTCCGTACGTAAGGGTTCCAACGTTCACCGATTCAAGCAATTCAGCCGGTTCGTTGTACGTGTACGCTTCGTGGACGAACTCGTCGCCGAGCCTGCGGAGCAAGTCTAATCCGGTAAGACGCTCTTTGCTGGTGAATTTCTCGCCGTTCACCTGGGCGTGCAGTCGGTCGCCGAACTGCTGGGTTTCAGCGCGGTCGGTACTCGAGTTGCGGAACAACGTCGGTTCGGTAATCTCCCGCTCGACAATGAGCGTGATGCTCGGTTTCTGAGTACGGTAGATCTCGAACGATTCGACAAGGCCGGTATCCGGATACGTGAGTGTCATTGGTGAGTTGCTGTTATTAGTTCGTAGCCGCTTCCTCGGTTTCCGCGTCGTCCTTCGTGTCCTCGTTGAGCACCTGCTCGTATGCGTAGAGATACGAGTTGACGAGTGCGTTCTCCCAATCGGATAGCTTCTTCAGCGTGTATAGATCGTTTTCGACGAGATACGAGCGAACCGCATCAACGAAGGCCTCCGCCTGCTCTGGCGTTGTATAGCCGGCGTAGTCCTCGCGATCTGCTGCCGTGTACACCTGTGCCTCAACGTATTCGAGGAGGTCTTCCTCTGACATCCGCTGGTTCTTTCCGCTGAGGAACGAGTCGATCGCCTCGCGGAAGATCTTTGTCTTCTTATACTTGCTGTCGAATTGCTTGCCGAAGAGATCGACTCCTCTTCGGGCGACGGTTTTCATGTCCATAAGTTGATTTGAATGGTATGTTTCGAGGTACGACCGCAGCTCAGGAAGTCGAGTCGCATTGTCGTGGTTCCGAACTGCGAAGTCTGTCAACGAGTGGAACGTATCTCGATCAAGCTGGAGATATGGATTGTTCATCCCTGCCTCGTATCCGACCGTTGCGATGAGCTTGTGTAATGCGAGCGCACGACGCAAGTGAGATTCGGGCCGGTCGTCACTATCGATGAACGGCGGGAGAGGTCCGAATCGAGCGGCCGAGTCAAGTCCGAGCGCCTCCTGCTCGCGGATCGCGTCCTCATCAACGAAGGCCTCGTCGGCGCTCTCGAACCGTGTGAACGGTCGCCCGAGGACGACTTTCATCCCGACAGCCTGCGCGCGCTGCATAAGTTGGCGGACGACGACCATCCGGTGGTTCTTGTCGCTCATATTTCTCCTCCCACCAAATTCGAACGGCTGGATGTAATATTGTGGTCGAATGAGATTTTTCACTATCTCGCTATCACTCAGGTCTAAGCTTTCTCCCGGCTCCACCCCCATCCGCCCTCCTCGTAGTCGGATATCTCCGAGGAAGTCGTCAAAGTAGTAGTATGCGACATCAATGCTTGACCTCAAATTCACATTGGACTGCTTACAGTACTCTGAGAAGAGTGCGTACTCAAGGTTGCAAACTCCGCATATTGACTTATATTTTTGCTTGGGACGTGGTGGAACTCTCCGTGAGAATTCTTGAGTTCGAATTATAGCCTCCTGACCTTTCTTATATTCTGTCCGGGCAGTAGATCCACAGAAAAAGCACATATTTTCTTTCTCTGGGAGTATGGTGGTAATTGTTGCATCGAAGAATCGATTTACCACTGTATCTATCTCATCATTTTCCGGTTCAAGATCTGAGTGAAGTTCTGGCCGAAGCTTCTCGGCAAGATTATCCAAGGCGTTCTGATGCTCGTTGAAATTCCTGATGAGATGTGCAATATAGTGAATTTTAACCTTCTGACGGCCGATTTCAAGAACTTCGTCATAGGCTTCTTGTAGCCCCGGATCTTCGAATTCTGACTGGCGGTCAATGTACATTGCCTTGGCTAGAATGGCGAAGTATTGGTCAAAATCCTCGGGAATTCTTTCGAATGCTTCGACACCAGCCTTCCCATCATGGAGTAGTTCACGAAACTCTTCGGCGATGATTTGCTCCTTTTGTTCTGGGTTGAGCGCGAACTCTGCGAGGATATCGTAATCGAACGAATTCCATCCGAGCTTACACGAGAATGAGTATCGGCCACTCTCGATTAGTTCCGTGCTGAGATGGGCGTGAACACGTTCTCGAAGCTCATCGCGGTCAATGTCAGTACCGAGATACAGCACACGATCCGGTGTGCTCCCGACAACGACACCGACCTCTTCGCCGCCGTCCTCACCTGAGATGACTTCCTTTGTCCGGCCGATTAGTTCGTCGTTGAGGACTGGCTGTTCGACGGCGTTCAGTTCGAGGAGATGGATTTCCTCGTCGTCAAGTTTCTTCGCCATCGCCTTGTAACCGCTCTCGACTCCCTCGCGCAGAATCACCGAGGCGACTTGGTCGCCGAGTCGACAGTAGCGGTCGAGCCCCACGAATTCAGTGTCCGTGCCTCGTGTCTCACGACTATCCTCTGTCAGCTCAGTTCGCTGGACAAGGTATAGGAGATCATCCCGGTATCCGTCGCCGAGAAACCCTTCGACACCGAAATCGTCGCCTTCGTTGAAATACGTTTCGAACACCTCACGGGTGTTCCCGTTAGATTTGATCCCATACGCTTCCTGTACATACTTGTTGGTGTCGTGCAAAACAAGCGCAGACGCAAGGACTCTGAGTTCTTCTTCCAATTCAGTGATATCACGCCCCCCATTGACGGCGCTGTACACGAAGGTGTTCACGCCGATAGTCATCGCATTGAGGAGGTGAGCCGCGAGTGACGTCGTCTCCTCAGGATCTGTTTTCGCGTCGTACTCACCCGCTGCATCGACGACATTTTCGACAAGTGAGGACCCGACGAGGAACTCGTGGGCATATCGCGCGGCGGCAGCTGGTGTCTCAGGAATGCTCATCTCTGCATTTGCACCTCTACAGTCCCACATCCACGGGCGACCGAACTCCCGACTCCAGCGTACTCACTGAATTCCGCGAGAGCGGTCACCGCGGTTCGGATCGCCTCACTGGCGTTCTTGAACCGATAGATACACGTCCCCGTGAACCCCTGGGCGAGGATCGGCGAGCCGTCCTCCCCCCGATTAACGAGCACGCTATGTGTCTCGTAGGTTCGCGCATCGGGTTTCTCGATGAGGTTGGACTCAAAGTCCGTTCGCGTCATACCAAGTTGACAGTGGTCCGCTAACTCGGTTGGTAATGTTCGATTCCATCGCCGCAACAGTGACCGGAATACTGACCCTCGATGGGGGAACATGGTCGTGATCTCGTCAGCTTCCTCAATGCAGGTCGGTGTCCGAAACTGCATCTCGATATCGAACGTATCTGCTCGTTCGGCAACTGTCGCAGCCGCCTCTTCTAATATCTCCTCGTGAGTCGTGTTACTACTCGCGAAGTCCCGAACCTGAAGTGACCCCTCCGCGAGTCCCAACGAATCGCCGCTGAATACGAACGCGTCAGCGAGTGCTTCAAACACGCTTTGATCTGCAGGGTCGGTTACGCCCAGCGCAAGTCGATACGATTCCGAGGGATCGACGCGCTTGTGGAACTTGCGGTCACATCCACGAAAAGACCCTAGGAGCCCACTATTGTGGAGGCTTCCTAGTTGAGTGTCGTGGATCCGTTCGCTCACGTTCGATGCGACATCGTCGAGCGCACCGAGCAGTGCCCCGTACACCTGATACCCGTCGGCACTTGGAATGACAAACGAATCGTCCGGTTCAAGCGTCAACGTGATCTGGCGCATCGCCACCTCCGATCACTGATTACTCTGTCAATCACCTGCACGCAACTACCCTCGTAGCGGTGTCAATTTAGTCTTATTGAAGCGATGATATGTGTGCGAATATCCGCAAGTGGGCGGGGATGACTGCAGGAATGTGCAGCGGAATCGTTTAGATGCGCACGGTTCAACATGTACATGTGCGCACGTACGTCTCGACGATTGGCTACTACGATACTCGAGTGGTACGCCCGGTACTCGATCACGGACTCAACGCGGGTGACCTGGTCGTGCTACTCCGACCGTACAACGACAATGAAGACGGGGACAGCGCGGTCGCAGACGTAAAGCGGATTTTTTCGGAGCTCGGACCGAATATCGAAGTCGTAGTCGAAGAGGTCACACACGACGAGTTTCCGACCGCAGTCGAAGAATGTACTGACGTCCTTACCGCCGCCGACGGAGAGACGATTGCTAACTTCGGTGGCGGGCCGCGGGAAATTTTCCTTGCATTCACTATTGCCGCTCTCGTCGTGAATGATCAACTCGACACTGTGCTTCAGTTCACTGATATCGACGAAGAAGTCAAAGAGCTCGCACTCCCGGAACTGATGGAGCCTGTTTCAGCAAAAACACACCCGACGCTCCGGGCGGTCTCAGAAGCGGATGGAGAATCGACGTTGCCTGCGATCGCTAAGCAAACCGAACAGTCGCGGAGCACCGTTGGTCGACACCTCGACGACCTCGAAGCAGCCGATGCCGTTGAGACCGTGAAACAGGGAAAGACCCGGCACATCAAACTGACGCTCGGGGGTCGGCTGCGGCTACTCCGACTCGGGTAGTTCGTGGACCCACTTGAATGACGTGTACAGGGGTGGTCCACGAAGCAAGGAGCCACTCTCGTGAGTCTTGCGTAAACTATAGGGTCTCTCGGCGGATTATCACCCCCTGTCGCGATGAGGTAGAAACCCACACCGGGATTGAAACAAGCCATCGTAGGTCTCGTGGGTCAAATCGCCCGGCGTCGCGATGAGGTAGAAACCCACACCGGGATTGAAACTGGTAATAGCTCTTGATTTGATTCCCGTGATTCATCGTCGCGATGAGGTAGAAACCCACACCGGGATTGAAACACCTGGACGCAGGCTTTCCGATTTACTGAAACATTGTCGCGATGAGGTAGAAACCCACACCGGGATTGAAACTGAGAGGCTACAAAATAGTCGGATGGTTTACGCCGGTCGCGATGAGGTAGAAACCCACACCGGGATTGAAACGGTTGTATTGTCCCGGTGCCGGGAAGCCAGACACGGTCGCGATGAGGTAGAAACCCACACCGGGATTGAAACCCGGGCAAAGATCGTGACCGGGCGCGGCGCGGAGGTGTCGCGATGAGGTAGAAACCCACACCGGGATTGAAACAACAGCACTGACACCGTAGTCGTTCCAGACGCCGTACGTCGCGATGAGGTAGAAACCCACACCGGGATTGAAACCCGTTGTACACACAATCGTGGTTGCGGTCGGCGTTGTGTCGCGATGAGGTAGAAACCCACACCGGGATTGAAACCGTTGTTTGCGTGCTCGGCAAGTCGGTCTGCGAAGTCGAAGCACCGAAGAAACCCGCACGGGATAGTATATTATACTAATCAACCGACCCTACCAACCGGGCGACGACGTACAAGTCTACGTCTCAGAGACTGATCCCGATAGCGAACACCACGGGAAGAAGGCACTATCACGGACGTCTTGCAGGACACTCTCGGAGACGAGACTGGGCGCGAACTGGATTCCTACAGCTACCGCATCGGATACTCTAATCCACGCTACCGAATCATGCTAAATAGATAGGTTTGTTCTGTCGATCTGTAGTGCTTGCTTCGTTGGGAGCTCAACGAGTGCTAGATAGAGGAAAAGTGGTCACTCACTGCACTTGGATATGACTCCGCAATGCACTCGGAAATAAATCGATCCATTGGCAGGATAGCCGATCATCACTCCCTGACTGGCCACTGTGAGCTACTCGGTTCGCGTTGAGGTGAGTAGCAAGCAGTAGCCATATGCTGGCATTCTCACAACGCGGTGTACTAGTAATATTCTGACAATCAATGTATACCCGCGAGATTGGTGGGGTAGTGGCTGGAGCAGCTACTTAGTAGTATCTTTAGACCAAGATTGTTGGTGGAGGTGTGGTTAGCCTAAGCTGAGATGTCTACTGACATCGCTCAATGTCCTGAATGTGGATGGACTGGAAATGCAACGAATTGTACGACTGATGGGGAGAAACGGCAATGTCCGGTCTGCCAGCACTCGATTCGACGTAGTTGAGCGTTGAGCGTCTTATTGTTCTTATAGCACTCAATGTCGTCTCTATTCGTTCTAATGAGACGGCACCAATACGCGCACAGGCCGAACAATTTACCTTCGGCGTCGATGCCCCTGGACACGTCAAAGTCACCAACGAGAGCCACGAGAACCCCGCAGACCACCAGTACGTGGTCTCCATCGACGACGTGACCCACGAACTGATGGCCTGCACATGCCCGCATCACGTCCACCGGAACGCATTCTGCACACACATGGCCGCCGTCGAGAACGCGACTGACGACGGGACGCTCGACGCATTCCCCTCGAAGGACGAAGGCGAGACCAAACCAGACAACTGCGATTGTGACGGCCTCGGTGGCTGCCCGTGTTGGGAATGCGTAAAAACGGATCGGCGAGAGATTCCAGAGTAACTCCTCTCTCAGCCCCTCTTCTCTATAGCCTGTCAACAAACGCTTCCGTAAATCGCTGATCAGTGTCCACTCATGAAGTGTATCCACACTATAATCGCTAAGAGTGACAACTGTATCGCGCCAGAGACACCGCCGGCTTTTCCGTCTGGGCGCGTACGTAGTGCAGATGAGAATGTTATGACAAGTACCGTGCCGATTCACTCACTAGAACGAGCGAGACGGCCGAATTTGATGGGAGGAAACGAAGGATCAAGAACGAGTGATAGACCGATTCTCACATGAAGGCGGTATGGGGTTGCCTGTCAGAATCTACCCGAGGACGTACTCGAGGATGGGGTAGCGCTCGAGGAGCGCCTGACCGCCGATCTTGTACTGTTCGATGTACGTGTCGAGGCCGAGGATCCGGCCGGCACCGAACGCTGCAACGGCCAGGAACACGAGCATGTACGCGAAGTCGCCGTTGATGACGCCGTGAGCGATGTCCCAGTTCCCGAAGTAGAACATGAGCATCATGAGCGCGCCGAAGAACGCCGCAAGGCGGACAAACGCGCCGACGAGCAGTCCAAGACCGATGAACAGCTCGCCCCACGGGACGGCCACGTTCGCGACCTCGACGAACCACGGGGTCGAGCCCATCCAGGCGAATAGGCCTGCAATCGGGTTGCCGTTGGTCGCGGCGACGTTCGCCAGGTAGCCACCGGCCGAGAACGGTTCGGCGGCGACGATTTTCGTGAATCCCGAGTATGCGAACGCCCACCCCATCATGAGCCGAAGCGCGAGGACGAACCAAGCTGAGAGGCTGTGGGCACGGGTGCCGACCGTGTAGCCACCGATGGTGCTTTCGAAGGTGTTGCGAGTGTCTGGAGAGATGGTGGATGCTGTCATGGTCTCGGAAGAAAAACTTCCTACTTTCTAAAACAACGGCGAAGTATATAAGTGTATTTAGATAGGCTGTGTCATGGATTTTCATTGGTTATAGAAATTATTTAGCACTGCTATCGACTCATTTTTGTCTTGGTGAATGGCGACGAGAGTGAAGATACTGAGACACCTATCGACGACGAGAGCGGGCTACCGGAGGACCGTGACTGCGATGGCCTCGATGGCTTCCCAGACTATCCATCGTGAAAGCAAGCCGGAAGGAACTGCCGAATAAACCTGCGCTTCCGTTTTAATCCATGTCTCGATAATTCTCAGTGGCGTCAATTTATCAAATAAACTCCAATCACAGATTATATATCTATATTTATTGCGGAATAGATTAACAATCGATTCATAATTTTTAGAATGAAAACATATATGGATTAGTTGCTTGTACCCCATACCAGACTATGGAAATCCTTCATCGGTTACGTGACGCCTTCAGTCCGGAAGAGGCCCCTCAGCAAACGGAAAAGCAAGTTCGAACAACCGGTGATATTTTTGAATGTGAAGACTGTGGTACAACGTTCATTTCAAAGCCAACCCAGTGTTCAAAGTGCGATCATAACGAGTTTCGGAATCACGGCAGCTGTTAATATTCTACTCAATCCAGACGTCCTAGGCTGAGTTCGCTTTGACATTCCCCCTTCGCTAAAGCACAAGAATTTCCATGAATTGGGACATTCGGGGCCTCCGGTTGACAACTCTCCGGGTTTTAATAAAATGTTCTTAACACAATTTGGAGCAAGAATTTTTTCCGGGGTGGTGGTCGAATCCACAATCACTATCGTCGGCCATTGGCTAGACGTTGATGGGAAACATGGCGACGTTAGACACAATCTTCGACTTATTCAGTACGAAGCGGCGACGATACGCACTATACTATCTCGATCAACAGAGTGGAACAGTAACGGTTGATGAGCTTGTGGATTATGTTGCAAATCACGAAAACGACGCGACTGATGAAACAATTCCTGACGAGCAGTACGATCGGATCGAACTCTCTCTTCGCCAAGTGCATATCCCGAAAACAGCTGAAATTGATTCGATTGAATATGATCGCGATGAAGGAGAAATTACCATTCAGGGAACGTCAACCGAGTTTGACGCGATTGTGACCATTGCGAAGGTCCTCGAACACGCCGACTAAACCGAGTAGGTAGCCAACCGATGGTCCACTTCAAAGGCTATCTCTGCAGGAGACTTCCTGAATCTAACAGTCAAAGTGTGCCCAGTGACGGCCGGCGTCACGAAGTACGATCCGACAACAGAGGCAATCACCATTGCGCTCACCTGGAAAGCCTACGAACACCACGGGTGGGAGCAATTCAGGTCCACCGTCCGCCACGAACTCATCCACGCGTGGCAGTATCACGAGTTCGGCGAGGC
>NZ_MEIH01000309.1:0-3321 GCF_001723155.1 Haladaptatus sp. W1 | reverse complement strand
GGGTGCCGACCGTGTAGCCACCGATGGTGCTTTCGAAGGTGTTGCGAGTGTCTGGAGAGATGGTGGATGCTGTCATGGTCTCGGAAGAAAAACTTCCTACTTTCTAAAACAACGGCGAAGTATATAAGTGTATTTAGATAGGCTGTGTCATGGATTTTCATTGGTTATAGAAATTATTTAGCACTGCTATCGACTCATTTTTGTCTTGGTGAATGGCGACGAGAGTGAGATACTGAGACACCTATCGACGACGAGAGCGGGCTACCGGAGGACCGTGACTGCGATGGCCTCGATGGCTTCCCAGACTATCCATCGTGAAAGCAAGCCGGAAGGAACTGCCGAATAAACCTGCGCTTCCGTTTTAATCCATGTCTCGATAATTCTCAGTGGCGTCAATTTATCAAATAAACTCCAATCACAGATTATATATCTATATTTATTGCGGAATAGATTAACAATCGATTCATAATTTTTAGAATGAAAACATATATGGATTAGTTGCTTGTACCCCATACCAGACTATGGAAATCCTTCATCGGTTACGTGACGCCTTCAGTCCGGAAGAGGCCCCTCAGCAAACGGAAAAGCAAGTTCGAACAACCGGTGATATTTTTGAATGTGAAGACTGTGGTACAACGTTCATTTCAAAGCCAACCCAGTGTTCAAAGTGCGATCATAACGAGTTTCGGAATCACGGCAGCTGTTAATATTCTACTCAATCCAGACGTCCTAGGCTGAGTTCGCTTTGACATTCCCCCTTCGCTAAAGCACAAGAATTTCCATGAATTGGGACATTCGGGGCCTCCGGTTGACAACTCTCCGGGTTTTAATAAAATGTTCTTAACACAATTTGGAGCAAGAATTTTTTCCGGGGTGGTGGTCGAATCCACAATCACTATCGTCGGCCATTGGCTAGACGTTGATGGGAAACATGGCGACGTTAGACACAATCTTCGACTTATTCAGTACGAAGCGGCGACGATACGCACTATACTATCTCGATCAACAGAGTGGAACAGTAACGGTTGATGAGCTTGTGGATTATGTTGCAAATCACGAAAACGACGCGACTGATGAAACAATTCCTGACGAGCAGTACGATCGGATCGAACTCTCTCTTCGCCAAGTGCATATCCCGAAAACAGCTGAAATTGATTCGATTGAATATGATCGCGATGAAGGAGAAATTACCATTCAGGGAACGTCAACCGAGTTTGACGCGATTGTGACCATTGCGAAGGTCCTCGAACACGCCGACTAAACCGAGTAGGTAGCCAACCGATGGTCCACTTCAAAGGCTATCTCTGCAGGAGACTTCCTGAATCTAACAGTCAAAGTGTGCCCAGTGACGGCCGGCGTCACGAAGTACGATCCGACAACAGAGGCAATCACCATTGCGCTCACCTGGAAAGCCTACGAACACCACGGGTGGGAGCAATTCAGGTCCACCGTCCGCCACGAACTCATCCACGCGTGGCAGTATCACGAGTTCGGCGAGGCGGATCACGGTTCGACGTTCACCCGCTGGACGGACGCCCTCGATACTTCGCAACACTGCGAACGCTTCACCACGCCAAAGTGGTGGCTGGTGTGCGAGGACTGCGGCGGTCGGATTGCTCGGTATCAACGCTCAAAGACCGTCGCAACCCAGAACAGTATTGCTGTAGCGAATGTGGTGGGTCACTCCGTGTCGAGGAGGTCGACGGCCACTAACCAATTCTCGTGTACGTAGTTCTCGCGATAAGGAGTAGATACGAGGAAGATTTTCGCGAGTTGCAGTGTTCTACGTGAGTCCTTGCTATCACTCGTGCTTCGGATTTTGAGCCTGTAGTAAGTTAGTATACTATACTAACCCTCGTATTTCCATCTCTATCTGGCTGGCGACTATCTTTGACGTTTTGCTCGGTAGCGTCTCCCATAACCCGTGAGACACCCCAGTTCGACACGCTCTACAGTGAACTTGCGATCGTCTTAGAAGACACGTGGGATGCCGAGATCGACGCTAATGGACTTGCAATACGGATACTCAATTCAGATCCGGTCAAAGAATTGATCGCTAAATACGAGCGCATAGCCAATTCCAATCGCACCAGCGCCGATCCCCAAGACATACACCAATTGCCCTGTCGCAATACTCGTTGTTTTTGTACAGTGACGTTCAGGAGGTGTGTCTGGACCCGTGTATGTTTCCGAACAACCTCCTGACGTCATTTGTGGCGGACTAAGCAGATTCATGACTACTAACAGAATACCGACCAACAGGAACGCTGCTGCGATGGTGTAGCGAACTGTCATGGAGTTACCCTCCTTTGTTACTCGACGTTTGATGATTCGGCTTCTGTTTGTGGGTTTCGAGCCACCGTCCAAGCCATGTGGCACTCACAGCAAACAGATAATACGTGACAATCTGTCCTACCTCCCATAGAGCAGTTTGTTCGCCTGGAAATACCCCATCAAAAGCATAGATGATGTGTTCGATCCCAAGTCCTTCGTAGACAAGAAGTGAAACAAGATACGCCGGAATGAAGAGCAATCGAAAAACCACATTGCTGTAGATATCAACAACCACTGGTAATTGTGCAGTAAGGGCGAGAAAACCAAAGAGCACAAGCGTCGATCGAGCTGTCCATGCGGATCGGGTTGCGGGTGATGTGTGGTTATTCATAGTTTCTAAGAGGTGTGTAGATGGCTTTACGTTATGCCTTGGCAGACACGACATCGAGTGGCGGTGTTCTGAATGCCGATGCGACGACAAGTGAGAGAATAGTGTTAAATGAGTATTTCACTCATCACGAAGCTTATTCTTGACTACACAGATATCTCGCTATGAAACGCCGTGTATTCCTCTCTGTGACTGCCCTCGCACTCGGTAGTGGCTGTCTCAATATCGGAGGTACTGCTGAGGGATTTGACTCCATTGCGGATTATGAATTCACCATCTATGAATCAAGCTTTGATAGGACCACCAACTTCCCTGGGCCAACCGAACAACCAATTGTCTCTTTCAAACCGGAGTCGAAGCAGGTGATCGTTCGTGGAGCACTCTTTGTTGGGTCAAGTACGTGCAACAAGGCAGATCTCAAGGATGTTTCATACTCCGAAACATCCCAGACACTCACTGTGAAAGTTGGGAGTACCGATACATCATCCTGGTTTAGTGGGAGTTGTACTGGTGATGAGAGTGCTGATGCCTATCGATTAGTGGTGACAATGAAAGAGCAACTGCCGACAACGGTCAGAGTCAAGCAAACTGGCTCATCTGCGAAGTCAGTAACAGTTCGGCGACCATAGTTTGGTGCTCTGTCGGTAGCAACGGCGTTT
>NZ_MEIH01000308.1:0-100583 GCF_001723155.1 Haladaptatus sp. W1 | reverse complement strand
CCTTGGCAGACACGACATCGAGTGGCGGTGTTCTGAATGCCGATGCGACGACAAGTGAGAGAATAGTGTTAAATGAGTATTTCACTCATCACGAAGCTTATTCTTGACTACACAGATATCTCGCTATGAAACGCCGTGTATTCCTCTCTGTGACTGCCCTCGCACTCGGTAGTGGCTGTCTCAATATCGGAGGTACTGCTGAGGGATTTGACTCCATTGCGGATTATGAATTCACCATCTATGAATCAAGCTTTGATAGGACCACCAACTTCCCTGGGCCAACCGAACAACCAATTGTCTCTTTCAAACCGGAGTCGAAGCAGGTGATCGTTCGTGGAGCACTCTTTGTTGGGTCAAGTACGTGCAACAAGGCAGATCTCAAGGATGTTTCATACTCCGAAACATCCCAGACACTCACTGTGAAAGTTGGGAGTACCGATACATCATCCTGGTTTAGTGGGAGTTGTACTGGTGATGAGAGTGCTGATGCCTATCGATTAGTGGTGACAATGAAAGAGCAACTGCCGACAACGGTCAGAGTCAAGCAAACTGGCTCATCTGCGAAGTCAGTAACAGTTCGGCGACCATAGTTGGTGCTCTGTCGGTAGCAACGGCGTTTCTCACCTAATCACTCGAGATCAGGTGTCCCTACACCTGCTTAGTGAACCTCCCAGCAATAAATGTTCAATACAAAATGTTCGTCGACTGAGGGTGATTAAGCTGCTGTCGCGGTCGTGTTCCAGCGGCCATAGTTGCGTTGTTTGGCCAGCTGTTGTTTGCGCATGAATTCCTGGCGTTTGCTGAACTGTATGTCTGGCACACGAGCATAACCGATACGAACCAAATCCGTGTTGAACATAAAATTCCCGATGTAGACGTACGCTTGCATGTGGCCGTCGTCTGTTTCCACCTGTGGATCAGAGACGACTGTCACCACCTGATGATCCAATTGCGACTTCGTATAGCGAACTGCCTTCTTATGGATGGAACTGCTCTCAGGGACGCTCACACCGATCAAATCAACAGTGCGGTTCTTCCCATCGTGTTTGATCTTGAGTGTTGTTGGATCGACGACTTTGGTTACACGTGCTTGGAAGCGCTCGCTATTCTCTGGAGTATCAATATTCGCGGTCGTTGGTTGCCGTAGATACGTCGTCTGCGTCCGTGCCTCCGACTGGGGTTCTGCGGTTGTCGTTGTCGCAATAGTTGGTTCCGCCGAGGCTATTGTCGTGCTAGCGATCGAGGTCGTCTGTGTTTCTATTCTCGTCGTTGTTGTGGCGTTACTACTACCACCGAATCCAAGCCCACCGAGACAGCCTGCGAGGATGATAATCAGGACAAGTCCGAAAAGAGGGAGGGATCGCTGCATACTGGAGATGGTTGCTCTGTTTAGTTCAACATTGGGGATGTCGAATGATTGTGATGCTTTATGCTCTTTTCCGTGATACTAGTGAAAAGGCAGCGTCCGTTGGCAGTCTATATCATTCCCTTTGATTGCGCTGATCTCTATTAACCCTGTTCGATACAATGCGTAGATCATCCTCGAGACAGTGCAGACACATACAACCGTCACTGCTGACAAATGTGTTTGCTGTATTCCTATTGGTCAGACACGACCGGTTGTAAAACAGTGAGCAGGAGTAATGAATCTACCAACCACTATCTTCTGGCTTCCATGGACGAACCTGCCAATATTGCCTGGCTCGAATGCCTGCTGCAATGCCGAGTAAGAGAAATGCGATAGCCGAGATCGTGACTCCGTCACTCAAAAGTGTGTAGACAAATCCAAGCACACCGCTGAGGGCCAGTCCCCCAAACATCAGCACAAGACTAGTTGCAGAGTATCCACGAGCAATAGTATATCCTCCTCCGAGAATGGCTGTCGCACCGACTAGAAGCACAGTGAGGCGTTCAAAATAACCATACCACACAGCAACGAGACCGATAACAATCAGCCCGTATGGGATATATCGCAGACGAGTTTTGCGGGAAACCATATCAATAACGAAAACAACATTAAACAAATCTATTGCTATTGATAGCGTCTATATCCAGCCAAAAGTTCAACGTTGGGGGTGGCGAATGATGACCGGCACAGCCAATCTGACTGCACACCCGTGAAGCAATCCGAAAATCTCTGCTAGAGACGGCAGTGCTAGCTATTGCGCGAAAATATAGCCGATGAAGACGAGGATACTTCCGACGGCGAGACTGGAGAGAATGCCGATCAGGCGGGAGTAGAGCTGGTTGTGCCGATAGTCACCAGTAAGATGCCCGACGGACCAGATCAAGAGCGCAAGGCAGGTCGTGGTCGTAATGACAAACCAAAGTCCCGACGGCATGCGAAACAACCCTTGCCATTGCATCGCGTATGCAGAGAGTGTTCGCCAGAGAAACAAGCCTGCAACCAGTAAACCGATGAATCCGGCGGTCTGTTCTTTGTGACGTTGATCTTCAAATACTTCCATGTAGAGTAATTACTTTAGTTATGGATAAATCTATGTGTAATTCGAGTTCTTGTTGCTACAGTCAATAGACGCCGACTGTAGATGCACCATGAACGAGCTCAAGCCATAGCTCAACAACACATCGACCACTACCAGTGCTAGTGACGAACGCTCGACGCCGAGCGAATAACCGCTCCTCGTGACCACTGGACAGTCGGTCGGCAGAAACACACGGGTGCCCTCCCAACTGAAACACAGCGGTTTTCATCTGCTTTTCACTGGATAAACAGTCAACCCTGCCCCTGACAGTCCCGCTGGTGATACACCAGAGTTCCGTTGTAATAGCGCTCACTCGACAGTCCCACTATCACTACACCTAACACTCTCCTGTTAGTACGCAGAGGACAGTCCACCGGGCTCTAGCCGGCTCATCTCTCCCGTGCTGCTCAGCTTGGACAGTCCAACGTACTGTACTCTTCCCTCCCAGGCACGGTGCCTTGACTTCCTGTGGACAGTCTGGCAGTGCTGTTCACTGCCGCCTCCTCGTGCGTTCTGCGGAAGACGGCCACTCTCATATTGGCACCCCAGTATGGCGCCCATGTGGCACCCCACCTTTGCCGTCACATGGGTATTCCATGGGTACGTGCTACTGGCACCCCAGCTAGTGTACCAAGACTGGTTGACTGCGTGTCGCTCGTCGGCACCCCATTCCAGTGCGGATACTGGCACCCCACATAGTCGCTCGCGGGTTTCTCATTATGTCTTGGCAGTATAGACTGTCCACTTTTCTCGTCTATTGCTATTCCAGGGATGTCACGCCATACTCACTTGTGTTGGTCGTCATTTCACTTCTGCTGTCGCTATGCTGTTGCAGTCTCCCCGCTGTACGGTTTCTTGCTGTGCGGTACACTGCTTGGTGCTACTCATGGCGGCTTGCCGCCAGTGCTGTATCGCTGGTCCTGTCGGACCACGTTGTTCTCTATGTACCCGCTGGTCGCGCTGCTGGACTGTCCCTTTCGTCACTCTGTTGTTCTCCTTTGTCCGGCTCGGCCTGACTGTCCACCCTCTCGTTGTTCTTCTTTCTCGGCTGTCCTGCAGTGTGGACTGTCCCATTCTTCGTGTCCTCGTCGTCGACGCTTCGTTCTGGCAGACTGTCCGGGTGCTATTGCCCCCCAGCTGGCTGCTCTGTCGCATTACCCCAGATACCTCTGCTGGAAGTCTATTGGGGTGCTCTCGTTTCGTCTGTACTTGCATCATCTGTTTTGTGATAGATTGGGGGTGCCCACTGGCTCTCGCTGTCCTGGATTTGCCTACTTTCGTCGTGGGTCTGTTTACTCTGTATTCGGGGGTGTCAGCCCCCGCGTTGTGTCGCGCACACTCCTTTCCAGTTTCTGATAGAATTGAGGGGGTGCCCCCTTGCCGTTATTTTTTGGTGTTGTTTACCGCTTCATGCACAGCTATCGGGAGTTCTTGATACAGCTGTATAGTGCCCTAATATTGAAGGTGTACTACCTCAATAGTGCTGGGTGTAGCCATACTATGAACTCTGACACCTCCACACCAACCCCTGAAGAAATGCGAGACAAGCTAGGTGACCAACGCCGGAAAATGCTCGTCACACTCAACCGGGCCGACGAGGCCACATTGAATACGTCAACACTTCGACAGCGGGCCGACGTTCCCACCGGAAGTATCGACCATCATCTGAAGCTGCTCACCCGCTGGAATCTCATTGAGCAACAGCCGGATCGCACATACACTGGGCAAGGTGGCTCACGTGCTCGCGTGTGGCAGCTCACCGACGACGGAGTGGCATTCATCGAAGAGCATGACGACGTGCTCTCACCACCAGAAACCGCACAGACTGCCACACGGGTAACAGCGCTTGAAAATCGTATCAAAGACCTCGAAGCGGAAACCCGCCAGCGGCGGCAAGTTATCATCGACATCCTCGAAGTCATCTCCGGAGCACAAGACGACGAAACGCAAAAGCAAGTACAACAGATCCTCGCAGAGGCCGACACAAAGCTATCGTAATACCCCAAATCCACTGTCCGACTCGGTATTCTCCTCCTCGTCCCTGGTCGTATCGCGTTCACTGCTCACGTTCTCGGTAGTCGGTGCTGTACCTTCCTTTCGCTCGGTGTCCACGCCGTCTTCGTTGTCCATCTCATGCTCGTCTCTCTCACCGTCTGTGACTGATTCATCGGTACTTGCACCATTCGATTCAGTAGACCATCGATGCACGTTCACTAGATCGGTCAGCGGCGTCTGGTCTCGCCTTCATACAGTCGGATATCCATCGGTGTTTGCGTCTCCGGCGGCACCACGATCACATCCCATTCCACCGCGTCGAGGTCGCCATCCATTTCGTACTCGGGGATCACCGGCGGCTTGATATTCCGCTCGCCACCACTCGGGTAGGCACTTGCGTCGGTGAAGATGTCGGCTGCTGTCTCGAAGCGCGCATGAATGGTGCCCTCACTGTCGCGCAGCACGTATTCGTCAGCATGCTCGTCATGTATCCAGACGTTCTCTCGACTTCCAGGCCGGGTCATCGTCTCTCCGTCGATCGTGAGCATCTGGGTGCCGGTATAGAATCGCCGCTCGTCGACCACCGGGTGATTGCTCCGACAACAAAACGGGTCGTGTGCGACCGTCTCATACACATTTTCGGCGACGTCTTCCCGGGCGAAGAACAGACACCGATGTCCGGCGTTGTGAGCTTGGGCGAGATTTTTCACCGTCTGTGACGGTTGCGTGCTGCCAGTCGTGTGTTCACTCTCGATATAGGCGTCTTTCGCTCCCGCAAGACGATTCAGGAGAGCGTGATTATCCCGATAGGTGGTCACTTTGGCGGTGATCGCTTCGGGATCATCAGTGTCGTCGATTGCAAGCATCTCGTCAACCCGTGCGAGACCGTCCGGCATTGCATCACCCGTCTGATCAGGGATCTCGAAGATGAAGCCGAGCTGTGTCATCGGGACATAGGCATCGGCCATCGGTGCCCAGTGTTCCGCCCCGCCATCATTCTCGCTATCGCCGACGTTCATGAAGCTTCGAGAACGGACCTTCACTTGGCTTTGGCCGCTTTCTTCGCGGTACTCAAGATAGGCCTCTGGGATGTCTTTGAGTACGTGTCGCCACGCACGTTCGGCGGTTTCAACGCCACCCCGTGCAGGTAGATAGTCGGTGAGCCGATCGAGACACGCCTCAATCGGCATGAACTCACCTGGTTGCCCCTGCCGAATACTTTCATCGTAGATGGCTTTCAGTGCCGCGTCACGCGACCGGTTGTCGTTAGCCGTATCGAGTGTCTTGGCGCTCGCTTTCTCCGGCGTGACACTCTCGTTCATCCCGCCAAACTTGAGCTGGCGCATCATCTCGTCGTCCGTGAGCGGCGGGACTGCGAACCGCTCCAGACTTTCAGTGATAATCTCCTCCGCTTCGTTTTCGTCGCGAATGTTCGGATACGGCGCGAATGTCTTGAGCTTGAGCGCACCAGAGAAACGAGTACCGCCGTCTAACGGAATCCGAGACCAGATTCGATGGTTCTCGAGTTCGGTGAAATCCTCAATATCACAGTCACTCAACCGCCGTGTAAGTGGCCGGGCGTCCTCGTCGTCCAGTACGCGAAAGAACACACCTGTGTTGCAGTTGTTCTTGACTGGCTTGAGTACACCCGACTCTTTGAGTTGCGTCGGGTACTGACACGCCAGCGTCACTGAGAGGCGCATCGAGCGAGCACGTGCTAGCATGTCGTCGACGTCGAGGTTCTTGTGAAGGACGCGGTCGGCCTCGTCGAGGATCGCGAAGAACGGCGTTTTCTCCGCACCTTCGATCGAGCGGTTTTGAATCGCATTCCACAGCGGGCGGAGCGTACCCAGCGTCACGAGTTGCTTGATATCATCGTCGGAAACCGCCGTGCGAACGATGACGATCTTCTCATCATCGAGGATATCCCGAAAGTCGATCGTACTCGCACGACAGCCCGCGATGCGACGAGTGACAGGACTCTCGACCCACGGTTTCAGCCGGGTAATCACGGGTCGCACAGCATCGTCATCCATCTCGGCGATTTCGGAGACGAACTCGCCAACCCACGGATCGTCAATCTCGTCGGCAAAATCTTCTCGCCGTTGGGCGTTCAGGAGGACGAAATACATATCGAGCACACAGTACTGCTCGTCTCGGTCCTCGATCTCGTGATTCGCCTGCATCATCGCCCGTGCCATCGACTCAACAATGGCGTTCATCCGTGGGCCCCAGTAGTCGTCGCCCGACAGAACGGCCTTGAGCACCTGTATGCGGTCTGTGACGTGCTGTTCAAGCTCCATCTCGCTCTCACAGTCCGGCACTTCGAGAAAGTTGATCCCGATACTTCGATCGTGGTCGTCGTCACCCGGCTCGATCCAGATCACGTCGTCATGCCGGTACTCAGGGAGTTTCTGGAGAAGCTCTTTGCTGTCCTCGGCCTTGGGGTCGAAGTAAATGAACCCGTAGCCTGCCCAGGCGAGCTGCACCATCCAGTTCAGCATCTCAGTCGTCTTCCCCGCACCAGTGGTGCCGACAACCCAGAGATGCTGGAAGAGCTGGTTGAATTCGACAGGGGCCGGATCAAAGCCCTGCTGGGCGCTGTCGTTGTACCCAAGCCACAGTGGCATATCCGGGTGATCACGGGCACGTTCGAGCAGTTCGCGGATCTCTGGGCCTGCCACCGGTCCCTGCTCTTCGGTTTCAGTGATCGTTTCGGTCATGCCGTCCGCCGCATACACCGTGCCTGTTTGCGTGAACCCGTACGGTTCGTTTGTGATCGTCGTCGGAACGGAAGCGCTCTCCTCGGCTTCATTCTCCGGTGATTCATCCGTTGAATCGTCTTCTCCACTTCCGAAGAGCCGGTTAAACATCTTTCTCCCCCGTGATGTACCCGCTGTGCTCGTGGGACCCGACTGGTACCTCTTCGCCGCGTTTGGTCTGGCGGCGATCGAGCTGGGCAATCGAGATATCCGCGGGTGGTAGATGCACAATGGGAGCGATCTCGAGTGACGTGAGCACCATTTTCTCGCCCGACCACTCCCGGCGGGCCATCGTTTCGGCGAGCGTATTCGGCGAACCACTCGGCTCGACGATGAACGCCTGCTCGGTCTTTGAGTTGTAGTAGCTCGCGAAGGAGGCACCGACCGCCTCGGCGTGGTGCTTGACTGCTTCCTCATCGTCACCGACCGAGAGGTGGCGAATCATCACATCAAACGCCTTCTCTTTCGCACGCCGATCGAGGACGTTTCCGATCTCCGTTGCATCGGCTGTTTCTTTCTCGCGTTTGGTCTCGGCGAGGTCGTGGATCGTGTAGACGCCGTTCAAATGATAGTAGAGTTCGGTGAGATTCGTCGTCAGAAGGCGTCCCGTCTGCCAGTTCCGTGTTGTCGGGCGGAACATGACTTGGATGACGCTCCGTACTGGCTCCCGACCGGTCGCACCACCGGCTTTCACCGCATCATCCACGATATCGCCGAGGACGGTCTCGTATGGGTCGTCTTCGCGGAACCCTTCGAGGTCACGGCGACGAATTGGCCACCATCGGTGTTTTCGGAGCGTCCATTCGCCACCGGCAACGTAATCCCCCTCATCGATGTGTATGAGGTCGGCCTCTTCCCGCCGAACGTCTGAATCAGGATACTTGTGCCGAAGGCGGGTGAGGAACCAATGGAAATCGTCGCTACACGGCAGGTAGCGGAAGCTGATCTGTTGGCCATCGTAGACGATCTCCGCTGCACGGGGCACGCTTCGCTTGCCACTCAGATCCGAGTGAGACGGATGGACAGATTCGAACCACTCGATCGCGGTATCTATCCCACCATCGTCTTTGAACGGGCGAACGCGAATGAGTTCATCAGTAGCTTGGTTGTTAGACTCTGCACCGAGTTGTGCGGCACTGTACTCGGCTGACCGACTGAAGCGGCTCATCGACCTGCCCCCGGAATGAGTTTCGAGGCTCCGATCAGTACACCGATGATAGCGAGATACGACGCAACGATGTCCCCGAGCAGCGCGTTGAATTCCGGTGCCGAATAGCCCAGGAACGTCGGCACAAGACTGTTCGTGAAGAAGACCGCGAACAGCCGCTCGGCGAGGAACGTTGAGAACGGCTGGATGAGTGGAACACTCGCGAGTGTGTGAAACGCGGTCACTACCATCTCAACAGCCTGGAATAGGAGGCTCATTGGTGCTCACCACCGTCAGCCGCCACTACCGAACGGTGCGCCTCTGTCTCACTGTCCAGCTCATCACTGGAGTGCTGCTTATCATCGAAACGGTCGCCAAGTTGGCGCTCTAAGTACTCGTGCCAATTCCCGTGATCACTCGGCTCATAATCGACGATCGAGAACTCGATCGGATTCACATCCATGCTCATTTCAACCCGCTGCGGGTAGCACTCTCGCGTTCCGTCTTCGTCTACAGCAAGCAGCATTTCCGAATAGCCACGGTCTTTGTCGCCGGGGAGGGCACTATTGACGAAGGTTGCTTCCTCGGCGTTGAGCCCGATTTCACTCCCGAACTCGGGCGTCATATCGTCCAAGTGGTGGAAACACATCATCGAGGAGTTGTTGAAGATGACCTCTGCTTGCGATTTGAGCGCACTCGTCCCCTCGTCGTCTTTCGCGTAGAACTCGCTGATCGACTGGGTGCTGAACAGCAACGAGAGGTCGTAGTGCCGAGAGTGACGGACAACCTGCTCCAAGAACGTGAGGTTATCCGCGTGCTTGGTGAGATACTGCGCTTCGTCAATCAGGATCATCGTTGGGTCGTCGCTCTCTTTGGCCATCTCGTAAACCGATGTGAGGAGCAATCCAAGCATCAGCCCCGTCTCACCTTTCCCCTCCTTGAGTTGCAAATCCAGGTAGAAACTCCCGCCATCGGCGTTCAAATCGAAGCCGGTCTCCTTCGTGAAGTGGCGATAGCGCGTCCGGAACGCTTCAATATCCTCTGAGAGAACCCGCTCGGCCGCTTCGCGTGTTCGCAGCGGCACGTCCGTTTCACTCAAATCAGCGTCGAGGAGATCGCCCATCTGGTGAATTTCGGGGTTGTCACCTACTCCAGCAATGTGCGCAATCTCCTGAATCACGTCACGGAGTGTCGGTGATTCGTTGCCGTGCGTGCCCGGGTCCTTCGTGATTCCCTTCTCGTTGTAGGCACGCCGTCCGGCTTTCTCCCAGACGTTCTTTTTCTCGGCTTCGAGTTCTCGGCCCTCGAGGTCGTAGAACGTCTCGACGAAACTGATGAAGCGTTCCATCGCCTCGCTGAACGGCGTGGTTCGCCCGACGACCGATAGCTTCTCCTCGGGTGTTTCCTTGATTTCCAGCGGATTGAGGCCTGTTTCTCCGCCCACGACGATCTGCTCGGCATCGAAAAGCTTCGACGGACCTGCAAGCCCTTCGAGTGGGTCGATGAGCACAACGTTCATCTCGGGATTCCGTTCTTTGAGTTGGGTGAGAATTTTCTTCGACGTAGTGGATTTACCACTCCCGATTTTGCCGAAGACCATCATATTGTAGCCCATTCCTCGCAGATATGGATCGACAATCGTGGGTTCGTCTCGATCGTGGTGGATGCCAACCTCGATTCCCGATGGCTCGTAGATGTTGTTCGACGTGTAAGGCATCTGCTTTGCCAGTGCACGCCCAAGCATCGGTGTGGCCTTATTCATCGAATCGTAGACGAGCGGGGCGGCCGAGTGGGTCATCTCTTCCTGCTGGAAGTGTGCTGGCACAACCTCGCACCGAGCGGGTTGCTCTTTGAATCGCTGTTTTATTGTCTTCGCCGCATCCAGCAGCTGCTCTTCGGAGTTGGCGCGAAGGCTCACGTAGGTTGATGTCATGAACAGTCCCGACCCTGATTCGGTCAGAGAATCCTCAATATCCGAGGCGGCCTGCCACTTACGATAGGCCGATTCGGCTCCCCAGTGACCCTCCTGTTCTTTCTTCTCGTAGTCGCTCTTGTGTTTGATCTTGTTCTTCTGGGACTGTTGGCGGGCGTCGGATTTTGAAACTCCAAGCGCGTGTGTGGAGAGCGTAATATGCACGCTGGGTGTGTTCAGCACGTCACGAAACATGCCGATATCAGGGTTCTCCGGCCAATTCTCAACCCACATCCCAAGGACGTAGGTCTCCTCGTCCAGGACGAGATAGCGCTGATCATCATACCGAATCGACTCGGGGGCCAAAAACGACCGATAGTTTTCGGCGAGTGGATCGGTGTCCTTCGCTTGTACATCAACCTCGTAATCTGCGTCTACATCGGCGTCCCCGCCCACAACCGGCGAATCATGGATTAGTGCCCGAATCGTCTCATCAGGAATTGTCGCAGCGTTATCTGCTCGGTAGTAGGAGCGGAGGAGCCGAGTGAACTCGACAAGGGAAATGGGCGTCCCAGTGATCCCATCGACACTTCCGAGAGCTTGAATGACGCTGTCGACGCGCTTGTTCAGGCGAGCAGTCAGATCAGTGCGAAGCTGCTCGAGGTCATCGCCGTAGTTGTTCATCCGGCGGGCCTTGATCTGATCGCCGATCAGCGGGAGGTTGGTCGCACTCCCGAAGAGTCCGGCCGCGTCGTCCCACGATTCGGAGAGTTCGACCGGCATGACCTTCACGAGGATGTAGTGCTCGCGAACAAGCACACTCTCGTGGTCATCGTCGATAATTTCCACTCGTTCATCGAGCAGGCGACGTTGCAGGCGATCCATCCCCGTGAGATCTTTTTCGTCAGGCCGCTCAGCCGCCATTTCGTGATAATCCTCGCGATAGCTTTGCTTATCGAGCGAGCGAAGCGTACTGTACTGCTCAATCTCGAAATCGACGGTCGTTGAGAGGGCTTCGTCTAGCTGTTTGATGCGGTCTTCCCACTGCGATGCCGTCTTCGTACTCATGTTCGCGGGGTCGACGCGGATGGCGGCAACGACCGATCGGTCTACCAATTCCACGGCGTTGTGTCCCGGAAGTGGCCGATTCACGGGCACCCACTCTTGGGTCGATTGGCCACTGGTACTCGTCACGAATCGACGGACTAGGGGGACTGTTTGGAAGAGTTTCTGTGCGGTCGGATACTCGTTTGGGGGTTGGGCGTTCTGACTCATTGGTTTGGATTTCAGGTGTTGGTTTGCGGGTGATACTGTGGGTTAGCGGCGTTTGTGACGGGAATGGAGCTTCACCGACTGCCGGGTGAGCCATTTCGTTCGTTGGGCCACGAACTCGCCTGCTGTGAGGTATTCCGGTTCAACAGCGAGCACAACTCCTGCACCCGCTAGCGCAGTGAGTGTTAGGAGAATGCCCGCGATTTGGAGTCGCTTCGGGAGGAATGGTGTGAGGACCAAGATCCCGAGTGCCGGATAGATGGCACGAACGAGTTCGTTCATGTCCCACCGGCCGAAGACGTCCCGCCCACTGGCCATTTGATCGAGGACTTCTGCTCCGGGTGAATCTGACATGGGTAATCTGGGTGTGTAGTGAATCACCGCAGCACAGTGCCGCTCGAACACGACACTGTTTGACTGCAAGTGGAAGGACAGGTCCCGTCCTCCGTGGTTGAAAGTCGGTACGTGGTGTCAGTCATCGGTATAGCCCTTCTTTCCGGACAACCGCCATCCGCCTTCGTTCCGACGCTTACGCATGCTTTCATCTGGACGCGAGGGAGCCATCTCCGGCTTCGATCCCTGCCGTGTGATGGGTGATTTCTTAGGTTCAGGCGAAGGCGAGGATTCGTCTGTGCCGCCATCTGACCGAATGGCTCGAAGATTTTGGCGTCGACTGTGAAGCCAATTGGTGGCAGATTCTTTGCGCTCTTTGGCACGCTCATAGGATTTCTCCATGCCCTCCTTCGTAGGACGACTGTTCCCGGCCGCTTTGCTCATCTTTCCCGCATAGCGCCGCGTTGCGATCGACGTCCAGCCGAGGATCGCGACCGACAGGATCGCACCACCAAGGAAACCCATTCCGGCGAGCACGTCCCCAAGCGGACCGAATCCGAAATCGAAGTCAATGATCAGTCCAAGTCGGAGGAGGAAGGCCGCTGGGAAGACGAGGATGAGCAGCGTGACGTAGTGCCACGCCAGTCTCGCGAAGAATCCACGCATCCAGTCAGCCGGTGCCGTGAGTGCCATGACTACTAGGAGTGGCATGCACACCTGATAGAGGATGAGCAGTGCGTGCCGCGTGCCATACATGAGTGCTAAGGCAGCAACTTCCGAGACGCCCGCACCATGTGTCAAAACGACTGTGAGAATCGCACCGGAGGCCACTTTCATGAGCCCATTCAGCGTCGTGACCATCTCTGCCCCACTCGGGGCGAGTGTGGTCGCAAGTGCATTGTTCAGCCGGGCAATTGCCGTCCCAATCTGCCACCAGAGGCCGATGAACATCCCACCAGCCGTTGTCTTAACCAGCAGATCACTCCCGTCAAGATGCTGTCCGATGCCAGGCGTCGTGACCTTGATCGCGGAAAACCAGTGGTTCAACACTAGCAGTATCATCGACGTTGAGCCGACGTATGGAACATAGAGCTGCCAGAAGACAGCGTTCCAATTGGGACTCTGGTTCTCCACTGGATAGCCAAGGATACCGAGGTAGCCATCGTTCGTCGGGTATGGTGTCCCGACGATGAAGCCGGTGAACGCGTTGATGAAGTCCTCGAACGCGTGAGTGAGCTGATTGGCAAGCCACGTTCCAGCTAGATAATTGACTGCGATCTTCGCGGTCTCTTTCGGCCCCGGAATGTCGGGCATGAACCCACCGAAGCCACCACTCCCGGACGAGCCACTGCCCGGTGCATGCGAGCCGTTGGCTGGCGTCGTTGTCGTCGAATTATTGGACATAGACCCGTTGGGCGGAGTGGTTTGAGACATTGAGTGTGACGAGTGCGAGTCAACGGCGACTACTGGGGTAATCAGCATCGGTGCGAGGAGGAGCACAGCAAGACTGACAACCAACACTCGTCGGGTGTTGGCGTGCATGCATTCCTCCTTAGACACCGGGCAGACAGCTGGTATCGACCGGAAAAGCCATCCAGCCCATCATGATGCCGAGCAACGAGAGGCCGACAAGGGCGCTAATGAAGCCCTTGTGCCCATCCATCTGCATGCTTTTAAACGTCCCTTGCTTGCCACTCGACATCGAGAGTGCTTGTCCACCTCCACCGATGAGTTGGCTCAGCGCGTACGCACCGACGAGGAACGTTCCGCCAGCGGTGAGGAAGAACGGGAGTGCCTGTCCAATGAACTTCGATTGGTCACAGACGTTCACGCTCCCACTCGATTGGGCGACGACACGGCCAACAACGAGCCCCGACGTAAGCGCGATACTGTATGCCTTCGGAATGGCTTTTGCAACCGTCTCATTCGTGACGCCGAGTGCTTGACCAGCACGCACGGCCACTGTGTCTACCAACACTACACCAGCGTCAACCGTCCCTGCAATTGCCTGTGAAATAGAGTTACTAGATGCTGTTTCTGACTCGTTCCTGTCGCTCTGTTCGTGGTTTCTTGAGGGAACCATATTCCATCCTACTCAACTAGAAATAGAAATAAATAGTTTACGGACAGTAGTGTCTTTTCGTATTTTACTGTCCGTAAACTACAAAAGGTCAATGACAGACAACACTTACGTATGATACGCTACGAATTGCAGCCGATGGTCCGACTAAAGGATGTTGACAAGCAAATCCTCGACCTGTTTCACGAAGGCGATCGAACGCAATCATATCTGGTCGACGAAACAGGCTATACACGGCAATACATCCATCAGCGATTAGAAGTGCTAGAAGCAGCGGGCTACATCGAAAACATCCACGCCAAATCCGCACTGTACCACCTCCTTACTGACCCACGCGAAAACACCGAAGACGATCAAGACACAAGCTCATGACCGCACTCAAAACCACACTCATCGACGCGATCAAGCACAGTCGAAAAGTGCGCTTCTGGGGCGCAATTCTCGCCGCTGTTATCGTTACCTATGTGTTTGGTATCGAGGGATCTGGTGCTATCGTCATTATCCTTGGTACCTTCCTCATCGCGAAATGGAGGGCGTGACAATGGGAGCTATCGGAAGAGGTGCATCCGCAATTCTCTTCGCGTTTGGAGCTCCGTTCCTTGCGTTCGGTCTCTCCTTCATCGGGTTCTGGTACTATCTTTCGATGTACCTTCCGGGTGTGTGGGCAAAGCGAGTAGCCTTTCTTGTTTCGCTTACCTGTGTTTTGCTCGTCCTCCGAAAACTCAGAACCGTATAATCGTCGGGATCAAACCGGCTTCCCATCTACAGTGATATTCTCCATTACGTCACCCGACCCGCGAAAGAGCATATTCTTCGTCGCCTGCCAGCCGGGCGTCTGAACCTGCATATTCCGAATCGTGACGTTGTTTGCTGCATCATCGATCACGAGTGCTTTCGTCGGCGACTCGTGGATTGTTATCGAGACGTTCTCAATCAACGCTTTCTGCACCGCATGAAGGACAGTGAGACTCCAACCAGTCGGCTTCTTCTGAATAATCTGTGTATTCTTGACCGTACAGGAACCATCATCTAGCCGGATGGGACGCTGTTCGTAGTAGAACTTGTTCCCGAACGACTGGTCGATGATGACCTTGCACCCGATGATCTTCGAGTTTGTCCCGCCAATTCGGATGTTCGATGCTTGTGAATTGCCTGCAATGCAGTTTATCACTTCGACAGTGCCGTCTCCTGTACCTGGATGGCCGCCGATCACGTAGATTCCGTTATCAGGCCACCCGCCACAGATGATCCGTTCTAAGCGGAGTTTCCCTTGCGTGCGTGGATGCATCGTAATCCCCGACGTGGCCCACGAGCGGCCCGCATACGGCCCACCGTCGTACGTATCTCGTGTGTTGATCGTCTTTTGGTAGGTGAGGCCACCATGTCGGATGTCGATATTCCGGGCCCGAATGAACGCATTCTCAGTCGCTGGGTTCAGTCGGAATGGTCCCTGACACCCTAGCGAGTGCATCCCGACTTGCCGAATGTTCTGAATCATCGATTTCCCGGCTGTGTGATGATTCAAAATCTGCATCCCTTCGTTCTTCCCGCGCCAATCAGCTGTGAACCCACCGAATACAAAGCGTCCCTTGTGTGGTGTGTCAGGCACTCCGATTTTGAAATGCTGAGCAGGGCCGTGATATTCCCCCTCGGTCACATCGAATCCCTCGATCGCGTCCACACGGCCGTGCGTGAGGACCGCATTCTGCCCGATAATCCCGAGATTACGGAGTCCAACGTGGCGATGGCTCGTATTGAGCTTGTACCGACCAGGTGGGAAGTAGACGAGTGTATCGTCGTCGATTACCTGCTCGAGGACATCATCGATCGCTTGCTTCCCCGTGTTGTCTGCACCCTTTTTCTCGATGTTGATTCGGTGTTTGAACTGGTCGGCGTACGTTGTTGGATCGAGTCCCGACGGCATACCGCCAGTTGAGTTCGTGCTATTGGTGCTGTTCGATCCAGTATCTACCGCACCAATTCCACTGCCATACACACACCCGGACAGTGACGCAAGACCGAGACTAGCGGTTGTCGCGAGAAACGCCCGTCGACTGTGCGATTCGTGGCCATCTGTGTTAGCGGTTGGTGGTGTCATAGGAAGAATCACTGGCGTTTCAGTGCAGGCGTTGTTTCTAGAATACGTTATTACACAAATCTAAATAAGTTTTACGTACGTTACTAAGTAGATTGAAGTGGGTTTTTATAATTTCAGATGCCTTTGTTAGCATCGTATACTAATGAGAGACTGAAGAAAGAGTGAGAGGCAAGAAGAGCTCAAAACGCAGTCAGACCGAACGACTAGTTAGCGAGTAGTACCAGGAACGAGATCCCAAACCTTCTCCGTCGCAATGTACTCACCATCCTGCTCTTCGATGTATCCCTCGGCACGAGCCTCGGCTAATGAATCATCAATATCGCCGTCAAAGCGACCATGCTGGGTTGCAATCACACCGATGTGGTCGCGATCGATCGTCGCACGGTTGTTCCCACCCGTATTATACTTGATAATCCGAGCTACGATTGCGGCATTCTCGCTCATATCGAATGGTAGTTTCTGAACGGCGTTAAATTGGCTGGCTGTGCAGGTTAGTATAAGATGCTAACTAGCAGTAAACGTGTAAACTGAAGGCTCTCTTAGTCTCGCGAAGTCGAGTTAGCTGTCCGATAGCATCCAAAGGCGTATCCAAGCCAAACGAGAGCCAAGGGTATCACAATGAACTTTAGAAAGTCGAAAAACAGGGCGTAGTATACGACTGTCTTTCCAACCATCGCAAAATGGGGAATCCACGTTGGAAGAGTAGTGACACCCTCTGAAATACCGGCCACAAATTTCATCAACAAATATTCACCAATTAGAACAGTAGCGAACAAGGCACCAAGGGCAACTACTGGACGTCGAAGGGTTGGGTCACGTCGTATCGATTGAGTAAGTTCCATATACATTTAGTTATCCTGAAGTGTAGTAAATACATATGGTGTCTCACTTGTCACGACCTCATTACTCCAATAGAACTGCCAACATCTCATGACCTAACTCCCAGAAATGCTACTCACAAACGATAACTCGTGTATCGCGTGTAGAAGGCACAATTACTTATCCTGATGCGCGTCCTTTGCTCCATGAACGGTTGCCTCAACCGCTTCGATACCAGCGTCATGAAGCACATCTCCGACAATAACCGTATCAGCGACACTTGCCATCTCGTAGGCCGAATCATAGTCGTGAATGCCGCCGCCATAGAAGAGCTGCGCTGACGAGAGTGTATCTCGTGTAGCAGCCACTACAGCTGGATCACCAAGCATACCAGAATACTCGAGATAGACGATCTGCTGGCCGAGGATCTGCTCGGCGAGTTCAGCATAGGCAATGACGTCATCGACGTCGAGGTCACAGTCCGCCTGCGTGTACGTCGCGACCGCTGACGTTGGATTGAGGACGATATAGGCTTCTGGATGGACGGATTCCCATTCAAGATTAGATGAACGAACCCATTCGTGGTGGGCTCCTGTGATCCACAGTGGGTCATCGGCATTCAGAACAATCGGAAGCAGATAGCCCGAAAGTGTCTCAGTGTGAGACGACGATGGACGGTAGGTCGGCTCGACTAAGATAGGAATCTCGGTAGAAGAAAGTGCATCGAGTATTGGTTGAACGCGTACTTCTGTGACGTTCGTGGTGCCACCAAGTATAATTGCATCTGTTCCTGTGTCCGCGATGCCAGCGTAGGTATCCCCGTCGTGGAGTGCTTTGTCTGGGTCGATTTTGGTCACGTGTTCCCAGTTCGCCCACGAAGTCACCATAGCTCACCGTAGTGCAATCGCACGCAAACCGTTTTCTTTCGGTGAATCCCAATTCGTGGAGCAGTTGGCCCACCGCAGGTCGCTATCAACGGATAAATCAGAACATACAGGCCGTATCATCCCAAAGTAGTCAACCGAAGTTCGTGGTGTGGATTCACATTCAGGGAGCGTACCACCATATGACCTGAATGAATCGTATAAAGCTCCATTTCCGCGGATTCGTTAAAATGAGTGTTTAATTCTCGAGGTCGATATCATCGCCACGGTCCGATTCGTGCAGAATGAACGGCCCGATCGCACTCGTCCGCTTCGCAATTGTCGCGATTCGCAGGACGATCGAGGTCAGCACAAAAAATGGGATGATAGAGATAGCTGAGGACGCACTAACGATCCAGATGATATTTGCGACGCCGAGGGTCACGCCCGGAAACGAGGTTGGTGCCAGATAGAGTAGTGTCGCAATCGCGACGGCCAATGCGGGGAATGCGGTAATCAGAATCGACCGGATGAGGCGGACGAGTTCCCACTGAAAGTAGAGTGCTTTGAAATGCTCGCGTGTCGGGCCGAAAAACATGAGCACGTCGATCAATTCATCGAACGCATTTCGTTCCTTATCGTCGAGACTGTCTTCATACTCCGATCGGAGCCATAGGGCACCGTACAGCTTCCACGAATGGTTATAGTTCATCGCTGTGCGTAAGAGATTGAATTCACCGAACTCGGCGTCGTCTAGCTGCTCTTCGACCTCGTTAGCGTTTTCGATGAGAGCGACAACAAATTGATCGACCTGGTCGCGTAATTCGTCATCGCTGTTCTCTGCAAGAACGTCTTCGAGCACCTCGGCACGATCTTTGCTTGTCAGAATAAGTTGGCGGAGAAATGCCGCGGGATCGGGCAGCCCGATGGCCCCGATCAAACTATCGACATCTTGGCGAAACTCTACGGTGGCCTTCATTCGTTCCCGTTGATTTTTTAGCGACCCGAGTTCCTGTGAGAGGACTAGCTGACCGATGGTGACGACGAGCGTCACACCGGTGATAAGCGACGCAATGAATGCCTGGAATGCGATACCAACTTGATTTGTGTTGCTCATGACCGAGCGAAACGATGAGGGGCCGACTGTCCCAGCAACAACGAGAATTACGAACAAACCGAGCGTGAGCATGCCAGTAATCACCCACCGATCCCCATTGAGGAGAAACCAAAATCGAATTCGGGACTCATCCATCCGCCCGACCATTGATTCGTCCTTATCTGCGTCGCCCATGATGGCATATATGTCATCTACCGTGAAAAAGACGACTGCTGAACATTACTATCCTCTTAGGAAGTCTGGTTTCGTACTTTCGCGAGGGCGGCAATCTGGCCGAATCGACTGCCGGTTAGAGATTCAGGGGACAGTAAATTTGGTCCATTTGCATATGAAGAGTAGATTGGTGGGGACCCAATTGTTTCACTGCCTCATGTTGCACTAAGCGGGTGTGGACGGACTCCTAAGTGGTTCAGACTGCAGTGTTGCTACGCTGGAGTCGCTGTCCACCGAGTGATAACGGTAGTCGCCACCCAGCCACCGATTCGACCGCACACTAAACCGAATAGTGGAGTGAGAACAAGTATTACAACACTAAATACGACGAAAAATGCTATACTGGACGGTGATGGTGATGCAATCACAGTTGTCTCGATAGTGGAACTGACCGCCGCCACAATAGGTGTGAGTATCCCTACGATGCCACCGAGAAGTCCAGCGCGGAATCCAGCGGCATCTGGGTCTGTCGAACGGAGTGCGGCTATCACTCCTGCGATGAACGCTCCGAAAATCATGATGCCACCCCCGATGTCTGCCTTAGAATTCGGGAGCCAGTTCACGAGAACGGTGACTGGGAGTGAAGCGAGTGCGCCAATAAGCGCGAATCGCCATGCCGATGGGACAGCCCGGAGGGACAGCAGAGACATTCGTCTCTAGATATGGTCGAGAGTCATCATATAATCTTCGTAAGGGTGAAATGGGGTATTATTTATGGAAAGATAACGGTATTTTTAATTGTTCACTACGAGACTAGGTAGGCATGAGTAGCCAAGTCGCATTTGATCTTCGCCGTGCCTTACTCTATATTGCTGCCGCTACCGGATTAGCGGTCATTATTGGTATTCTCAAATTTGGCTCAATTGGGGGCGGAGTAGCACTCGGACTGGCAATCGGGATTGGCGCAACAATCGGTATTGCTTTTCTCGAAGTAGTTTCTCGTTATCGAAATAGATAAAATGTCCACAATGTTATACCTAGCAGACGTGGACGCACCCAATCTCGAGTGAAAGATTACAACTGAAACGCGGTTACTTACTACAGAGCGCGAGTCTAACAGTCGCTAACTCAGAGAGATGCTCGAAGCGCGGGCAATACTACAATGACACAGAACATCCCGACGAGTATCCCGAACAGTGTTCCATAGTACTGGGAGGCGGAGATCGGCAGTTGACTCATCAGAGCAGCCGTGCTGAGTGCCACGAACCCCACGAAAAAAATCATAAAAACAACTACGGAGGTCATTCCTGTTAATGGCTCTCCCAACCCCGGTATCTTCGCGCCGGGGGGTGTTCGAGAGAGCATCCAGATGATTATAAATACGATGACACCAACAGCTATCGCAAGCACAGAGAACTGCTCGAATGAGAGTATTTGAATCAAAGCCAACACCATCGCACTGGTGATAACCACTCCCGTCTCATGGTTCCTGAACCATGTTGCGACGGTCCTGTCTGGGCTCATGTTCTATTGGACTGTCGAAGGGTGGCGTATTAAATGCTGGATACGCAGTACTAGTCTACAACCGAGTTACGGCGGTCGCTGATGAAGCAAAACAGTTTCCTTGATTGCCGATATCACTGGATGCAGAACGTATATTTATCGATTAGCTCTTCGTTCGTACCCGATGGTAGCTACTGAATATATGATCGTGAGAACATTCACTACAAATCCAAAATTATAATATGGATTTGTGAAATCCTGATTAGAAAGTAGAACCATCAAATAGTATAGAGCACCCATTAAAATAACCGCCAATATACGAATATCTGGACTATACATCCTGCGCACTCGGTCTGGAATCACACTGGACATATATCCATAAACGAATTGAACCATACTAAAGATTAATTGGAGTCGATCCACTGCCGCTTATACTGCCCACAGGAAGTCAATCACCAAAATCGGCCAAACTAGGAGATGCGACCTCGCTGCCGTCGCACGTTCTACTTCGGTTATCAAATCAATCGTGCATTTAGAAACGCGTCGAAATCCCAAAACATAGACTATTTTCCCTACAGTCTTGATTAATACCTGATATACGACCGCGGATTCTATGTCACTGATCGCGCGACGACGGGGCCCATGAAGAACGGTTGCCCATCTCTCAAATTACCTGTGTAATTGGCCGGTCGAATCCCTGATCCGAGTTATTCGGCCGTCTTGAATCCCTCACGCGGTGATCGGTTTCAGCCAACGAGCGAGGAGCACCTGCTGATAGCGACCATCTACTGGCTCACAGCTTCAGTACACCCGTACATTGATTACGTCAGCACACCAAGTACAGCGTATGCCCGTACACATCGAGGAGTTCGAAGCCGGAGACCTCCCAAGTGGCCCAAGCGTGCCTCAACAGGTACTTGGCTATCTCTATACAAACCGGGACAAAGCGTTCACCCGGTCGGAAATCGCGACCAGTCTCGACGAGAATCCGAACACAGTTGGGACAGCCCTCTCGCGGTTGAAACAGCGTGAACTCGTCCGACACAGAGGAGAGTACTGGGCGATAACGAACGATCTTGATCGAGTTGCAGACGCGTATGCTCTCCACACGATCACGGAACGGCTCAATCAAGACGAAGGAGCGATCGAACCTGACGAGTGGGACGCAGTCGCTCCGGACGAACCGCATCCGAGCGAGCGAGACGAATAAATGCAACCGGAACGTGGCGATGTGGTTCGAAGTTCGGACCCGTTCAAACTGGGCGAAGATAGCCAACGACCGTGGCTCATCGTCAACAACGAATCGCATCCGTTCGGCGACGAGCAGTACGTGGCTGTCGCTATCTCAACGAAAGAGTACGGTGATTCGATTCCCCTAGAGTCAGCTGTCTGGAAAACAGGTGGTGTACCGTACGAATCGTTCATTTCTCCATGGGCAGTCCATTCCCCTCGTATCGAAGATCTGGTGGCGTGACAGGGTCGAGTCACGAAGGACTTTGTCGATCACGTCGTTGATTCACTTGAGACGTATCTTCGATGACGGTACAGTGTGTGCTCTGAACACTACCGACCGAGAATCGATTAGTAGGCTCGGCGGGATCGAAACCGAACGGTCCACTTCATATACACCCGAAAATTTCCGCTGACTACAGAGTGTGAATTGAGCAGTATCAAAGAGAACAACATCGGACAGTCGAGTCGTCAGACCAGCGCTTTCATCCAACACTGACGAGGCTCGTCGTCGTTCTCAATCAATTCTAACAGTGGCTGAAGGTCATCGAAGTTGGGACCCTTGGTGATTTCGTTGGTGTCGCGGTCCCATGTGATGAACTCCGCATCTTCGAGTCGTGGAAGGTGATTGTGACGGAACTCGATCTGGAGTCCGTCTGCCTCCCCGTCTCTCTCATACAGCTTTTGCGGGACGGCCCCGTCGGTACGCTGCGGATTCTGTTCTCGAAGCGCAACCAATAAGCGCCGTCGATGCTTGTTGGCTACTGCCTGGGTTATTCTTCCCCATTCTGTCTCATCCATTGTATGCTACCGGTGGGGACGGGGGAGGAAAGGAAACTTGACTGTGTGCACAGGACATTTATTACCCCAAGGGAACAGCGGGGGAAGTCATTGAAAGAGATTTTCAAGCACTTTCGCCAGGCCGCGCCAGAGGCGTTCGGAAAACGCTTGCTGGCTAATATCGAGTTCACCTGCCAATGCCTCCATTTCCACCTCTCGTGGGATTTCGAAATACCCTCGCTTGAGTGCCAGGACGATCGCCTCGCGCTGTTCGTTTGTCAATCCGAACATCCGCCCTCGCAACCCCTCCTCGGTCAAGGTGTATACACGTTCGATATGAAGCGGAATCTCGTGGTCGGTGCAGAAGTTGTAGAACTGGCCAACGTGATCGTGGTCCGTGAATCGGAGAATGAAATGCCAGTTCTCGGTCGCCGTCGCTTCAAGAATTGTTCCCTCAGTTTCGACGATACCCACCAGGAGGTCTTCGTGTTCACCCGTCCACGTAGCTTTATAGAGCGACTGACCGTCGAGCGTATCGAGTTGAACAAGATTTTCGACGTATCCACTTTCAGCGACGCTCGCTTCTAACCCTTCTTGATCTGGATTGACGATCCAGAAGAACGGGAGGACGGTGTTTCCGATGGGGACGACCTCCTCAAGCTCAATGGGGACATCACCAGCCCCGGTAAATGCCTGGCCCAATGCAAAGTCTTCCTTCTCGATGGTGAACTCAACGATAACACTCATACCCTGAACACGCTCTCCGACAAGGTAGTAATTGAGGCAGCGAGCGAATTTGTGACTGCGAAAGGGAAAATAGATGATATGCACCATGAACTGCGCATAGATCGAGACGAGGGTCCCCGGGGGTAGTCCACTTCCGCTTACTATGTTAAGTGGAAGTGGACGACACACCCTCTCTTCCAGTGTAACCACGCGGTAGAATCTCTCTGTCCACCATTAAGAGCATCACAACCACTCATAAACCACATACTGCAATATTAAACTCGTTCACTTGGAAGATGCAGAGTTTCGGAGGATAGGCTATCTTCACGTGTTTTTCGGGCCAATCGTGGCTCGAATGGGCCACGTTAGTGAGGTCTCAGCTATACCTCTCGGATTAATCTTAGCAAGTAAGCGAAAACACGTCAGAATTCGAGATCCCGCAGAGCGTCGCCACTCACAATGGGTGGCCCGAGTCGGCGTTAAGCGTTAATCCGGCGGGACCAGTGCTGAACAAACTAACTCGATACACTCACCAGCCGTCAGAACCGGGGCGTAGTTCATCTCACCGCCGACACCAGCCTTCAACAAGAAATCGGTGAGCCGCCAGATGTTGTGCAGCAGCACCGCGAACACGAAGTAGAACAGTCGTACTCGGTAATCCTTTGAGGACGTCTTCGCCAGGAAATCGTTCTTGATGCTCTTGTACTCGCTCTCGATCTGCCAGCGACGGCTGTAGCGGCGGCAGAACGTCTCAGCTTCCTTGGGGCCGACTGAGAGGTTCGTCGCAAAGACCGCTGTACCCTCTCCTTTCGTCGAAGGGACGTACAGAAACTGCATCGCGTGCGAGCCCTGCTCGACGTGGACAGTCGCTGATTCAACGGCAACCTCCTGCCGATCCTCATCCATCGTCTCGATGACTTTACGCTCGGTGCTGTGGATTCGTTTCGGGATGAGATAGTTCACGTCGAGGTTCGAGAGCGTTTGATACACTGCTTTGGAGTCAAACTCCCGGTCGCATAGCACCATTTCGATAGGAACGTGCTTCTGTGCGCGCCGAACAAGTCGTCGGACGACACGATGAATTCGATTCGGCGGATTCTCGTCCCACGAGGAACTCTCACGGACGGGTTCGACAGCGAGAATCAACGGGATATTCCATCCGACAACCGAGAGTGTAGCGAACTTGAATGCTTGACCTTCGCCGTCCTTCGTCCCGCTAACCATCGGCATTCCCTCTACGTTACCAAAGTATCGAATGGTCGTGATATCAATCGCGACGGTGACTGGACGGCGAAACGAAGACTCCGATTGAATTGCTGAGAGGAGTCGTTCTGTCGCCTGCTGAAACCCATCGAGCAGGTCCTCAGGATCAAATTGCTTGACTGCGCGGAGGTGGGCGTCTCCGTGAGGGCCATATTCTTTGCCCCGATGGAATTCGAACCGTGCTGCGCCTTGTGGAGTACCACATCCGACCATTCCGATGAACGTCTGAAGTTCGAAAAATCGCGTGTCTTCATATGTCGCGTTCTGGGCTCGCCAGAGTCGAACGGTCCGAAGCCATGCTCACGAGCGAGACGAGTTGTCCGGTAGATATCTTCGTCAGAAAATTCGGTAGCACCCTCTGCTGAGTCAGTAGTCTCCTCTGATGACTGCTTGACTTCCTCCAGTAGCCGGACTTCGGGAACCGAGAGGTCTTCGTTGTGAATCTCCTTGACTAAGCAGTGTGCACTGGCAGTGACATACCCACGAGCATGGAACTGTCTAGATAAGGACGAGTAGGTCAAAGAGCTAGTGATTCATGCTCCTCTTAGACCTACTCAAAGAGGGTTTAGAGACGGCAAATCTTGAATATTGAGAGCGTGAACGGACGGCGAACGCCCGAACGGGCGTTCGCCGTCCGGCTCCACGCGACCGCGTGTTCACTCAGAGAAACATAAGAAATTCTTGCACTCCTCGACGTAAAGCGGTTGCATCAAGCGATTTTTCAATGGGTTCATCGGAAATCTGACAGCGTTTAGACCCGCCGTTAGCCTCTCCGACGCGAGTCGCAGTGGACGAAACCGCTGTCAAGATCAACGGCGACTGGTCTTGGGTGTACGCTGCAATAGACATCGAAACAAAACTGCTGCTCGATGTCAAAGTGTTTGATCAACATGGAAGATCTAAATGATGAATACAGGCTCCATTGGGACTATCAGGACGGGGATTTTATAGGAAACCCACAGTCTGATGCTTCTCACTATGCCAAGTGGGAATATGAAGTGCCGGAGGATGGAAATTATTACAGACACACGTTTACAAGCCAAGCAGGAATCCCGGGCGATGGTGGTGCAGGAAACCTCACACTCCAATGGATTATCGACGTGGCTTCACCAACTGGTGGCGGTGGTGGGGGCGGGGAGATAGAGCAAGTTGATGGGAGCAGGCAGATAGAACAACTTGATGCACTACCCAAAAAAGACAAACGGAAGTACGGTCTACGAAAGGTTCCCCTCTCTGCGTTAGAGGAAAGCGGAATTGACGTAGACAAAGTACCGGTTGATGAGGATAATATGACACGGGTCTCCTTCAATCCGCCAATGTCCGTAACGGTAGAATTCGATGAGTAATTAACCCAGAAGTTACGTGATCAGTAACTTTACTATGTTTTAATTAGTTCTACGTACTATGAATCGACGAGATTGTCTGTCACTGCTGGCAATTGGAGGGATCACCAGTCTCTCTGGGTGTTCTAGTTTAGAATCTTTCGGACAGAAAATGGAACTGCAATATATTCAACTTGAAAATCATGATCCTAAACTACGTTCGTTTGATTTACTTATGATTTCTAATGGTAAAATAATGCATTGGAACACATATTCGTTAAAGGGAACTGACGAAGTTGATGGAATTGATCAGAAAACTATACAAGGAAAATGGCCGGAGAAATTGGAGTCATTCACCCTCTATGTCAGAATTGACAGAAACACCAACTGGACAGAGTTTTCTACAGAGAAAAAGAAAATTGACGCAGCTTGTTTTGGCTTAATTCCTACTTTAAACCCGGATGATGAGCTCATAATCGATCGGGGAACCTGTAAGCAATAGCAGCAATATTCTCTTGAATCAGAGTTCTTGATTGGTGGGCACTGTCTAGTTTAGCTCCTCGACAGGAGTTCGATTGACAAGTGATTGATGCGTGCTTCGTTTCGTACATTGTAGGTTGGTACCATCTCTTAAGGAGAGAACAAGTAATTCACGTTACTGGGCTACACTTTTGACAGTTTAGCCCACTGATCCTGTATGGGTTATATTACAGTGATTCCGAATATTCTGGATCCCTACATCACGCCGAACTATGTGCCACTGATTTAGAAATGTCGAATTAATTTTAGGATGGTTGGTTGGAGAACTCAACTACGAGCCGAAAATTGAACGGGAGAACGGTCGTTATTGAATCAAGGAAGGTTAATGCATTGACTGGCACTGTCTAGATAAGGACGAGCAGGTTGAAGAGCTAGTGATTCATGCTACTCTCAAACCTGCTCAAAAAGAGTTTAGAGACGGCTACGCTTGAATGTTGGGAGCGTGAGCGGACGGCGACGCCCGTCAGGGCGTTCGCCGTCCGGCTCCACGCGACCGGTTGTTCGCTCAGGGAAACAAAAGGGATTCTCGCACTCCTCGGCGTAAAACGGTCGCATCAAGCAATTTTCCAATGGGTTCATCGGGTATCTGACAGCGTCTCCGACCCGCCGTCGGCGACGCCGACGCGGGTCGCGGTTGACGAAACCGCTGTCAAAATTAACGGCGAGTGGTCTTGGGTGTACGCTGCAATAGACATAGAAACAAAGTTACTGCTCGATGTCAAAGTGTTTGATCGGCATGGGACCGATCAAGCGGCTGCGTTTCTGTCTGGATTGGCCGAGAAACACGATCTCTCTGACACTGTGTTTCTCGTTGATGGCTACGGCTATCGGACTGCCCTCTTTCGAATTGGATTGAGCGGTCACCTTGACTATACCGAGCGAAACCTTATCGAAAAGTGGTTTCACACGCTCAAACAGCGTATCGACCGCTTTCATACCTCGTGGGTGGGCAGTCGGCCGAGCGTTCAGCAGTGGCTTGAACAGTTTGTGCATTACTATAACCATCAGCGACCGCATCAATCGCTCAACAACCGAACACCTGTCGAGGAGGAGCTAAACTAGACAGTGCCAGTGAACTAAAGATACTCGCTCACAACTTCTCGCACCGTGTAGACTGCCGATCAGCCACTCGCTGCACTTTTTGATATCCATGGCGATTCTATCTTTGCCTTGTTCATCCTTCGCTGACGTCCCTGTAGGCCCCTTACTCGTTGCAAGATTCGCCGTCCGACCACCTGTCCTCGGCCTTGACCGGAGCAATAGCACGGGCCAGTTGCTCATCAGTATAGTCATGGTCCTCCAACTTCATACTCCGAAGACGCCATCGGCGACTGAGTTCTGGTTCCACTTCAGGGCCGACCCGGGCTCCATGCGTTCTGAAGTAGGCACCGCCGCGGCCCCGCTTCTTTCCTTCGTACGTGTGCTGGTCGAACGCGACGTCGTACTTCCCATCTATTTCGAGATTATCCGCTGGATGGTCAAAGCGCGGTTCGCGTCCCTCTTCATCCGCGGTGGCTCGTTCGGCCGATAACTCACTAAAGTAATCGTCCGCATGTGCGGACTCGCGCGAAGAGGTCGCCCTGGCCGCCGCTAGCGCAGCGTGCACCGCACACAGTCGCCCCCGCCAAGAGTCTTCCGTCCAGCGCTCACGCGCCAATTCCTCGTACCGGTCTATCGTGAGTGCCACTTCGTGACCGGCGCGTAGGTCCTCGACTACGTACAAGTTGATACGATCCCAAAAATTCCATGCGTAGCCGGACCGCACAAGCTCCCAGGCAGCCCACGCTGCGGTCTCCTCGTCAGAACGTCTGACCGCCTTTTGAAGCAAGCTGGAAACGGTATATCGGTTCACCCCGGACTTGGTCTCGTTCTCGCCGCACTCATCGCCGAAATCGTTCGTCGTCGCTCCCTTCCCGTCGCCAGTCTCGTTTGTCGCTTCGTCGTCGGTTCGCAACTCCCCATCTGATCCGAACGTGGCCTGTTTCTTCTCGTCCATACGGAGGTCTCAAGTCTATCGGATAAAATAGGTGGGCAAATCAAGCGCCCACGACCGGATGAGATTCACTGAATGATACAGAACATCGCGTGAAATCTCGGTCTTACCTATCGCGTCCCGAATTTGATAGTACGAATGGGTTCAAACGAGACGTCGCCACTCACCCCACTTGTGCAAGAAGCGCTTGAGGCACTCGAGAGCGCGATCCCACCCGTTGATGAACCCACCTCCGAGCGAGCGTATGCCGTTCTAGCCGAGAAAGAAGACCTCGAGCGGCCTGCTGCCGAAGATATCATCGAACGGCTGTACAGTAAGGGCCATCTCTACGAAGTCGAGGGAAAACTCCGACTCACCGATTACGGGGAAGAGTGAACACGATATAGCCTTCGCTCTAGTTGTGGATGGGGTTTCGACTACTGCTGCGGTGTGGTCCAAGTGGTTCGTAAATGAGGACGGTATCGTTGCTGCGAACGGTAACGAGATAGTCTTCGATGGTGAATCGGACCTCGACACCACTTTCTTTTGTTGTACTTGCCTCGATAATCTCTTCGAGCGCATCCGGGTTCACGTGCTGGTACAGACTGAGTGAGGTCTGGCCGTCGGGTGGCTTCAGCGTATCAACAATCGTTTCGATCAAACTCACTGTCAACGATTGATCTGGATCGACCGACCAAGTCGCGATCAACACGTATTGTGGTGGATTAGTTGGGTCCGCGGATGTACTTTCGTTTTCGAACCAGTGTGTCGTTTCGACGGAGGCTGGGTTACTCGACATACTTTCTGTATGTACTCGATCTATTTGAGTAACACCTGCTTACCTCCAAAACCGCTTGAGACCGGTTCATCGCCCAAAATTGGATACCCAGGAGAGCATCGATCGAATACTAAAATCAATTTTTGTGCTTCCGGTACTCGTTTTATCCTTCCGCCCATCGGTCTATATGCGTTCGCACGGCCTCCCACAGAAACACACTGTCTAGCGCCATCACGCAGACAACCTTCCATACCGACTGCCTGTGAACGCATACCCCGCACTCCGACCGATTTTTTCACATCGCCTGTCTTCTAGCTACTTCGGTCAGTGGTTTCGATGGTGGAGGTGCTGATTTTTGGAAAGCAGAATCGGAAGCAGACAGAGTATGAAAAATTCTGTTGTCGCAATCTGTCTTTTTGGAGTGAAACTACTTTCTGTGACAATACATGATGATGGGAATTTTCACCAGCACGTGCTGCTTTCCATACACGACCGCGCCACATACACATTCAAATAATTGTACCCTCTGTTTCTGGCTATGGACCGTGAGACACTCACCCAGGCACTTGAGTATGCGGATTTGACCTCCTACCAGGCGGATGCCTATCTCACACTACTCGAGATGGGTGTCTCACCGGCTATCGAAATCGGCCGTGAGAGTAGCGTTCCTGTCTCTCAGGTCTACGAAGTCCTCCGTGACCTCGAGTCGAAGGGGTACGTCGAAACGATCGAACGTGAGAAGCTCTATATCCGCCCCTGTGACCCCGACGTGTCGATGACGGATTTGGAGGCCAGAGGCGAACTCCTTCACGATGCTGCCGAAGGGATACGTGAGCGATATCGTCAGCCTGAACGCGTCGATGCTCGAATCGGTGTCACGAAACGCGTGGAGACTGCCGTCGAGAACGCCCAGATACTTATCGACGATGCCGACACTGTCGTTGAAGTCGCGGGAACCTACGAACAACTACAGCAACTCCTTCCGACATTTCAAGCGGCTCGCGACCGCGGCGTTGTCGTCCGTGCTGTCGCCTACGTCCACGATGGACAGACGCCACCGGAGAATTTCGACCCGACCGACGCGCTCTCTGAACTTCGGGTTTGTTCTATCCCCGGACCGTTTCTCGTCGTCATCGACCGCCACCGAACTTGTTTCGCGCCAAATACGCGGTCCGACGAGGCGTATGGCGTCCTCGTCAACGATCGTATTCTCCCGTTCGTCTTTCACTGGTATTACCTCACCTGTCTCTGGAATCCCTATCACCGGGTCTACATCGACGAATCGGAGCAGTTCACCTACGTCACCATCGAAGAGTTCATTCGCGACTGTTATCGGCTGTACGAGGACGGCTACGACCTGCAGGTGGTCGTCGAGGGAGTCGATCTCGGGACGGAGTTAGAGACGACGCTCGAAGGAACCGTGACGGATATCTCGTTTCTCGGTGACGAGCGACAGCCGACGCGACTAACGCTCTCTGACCTCGGGTCGCACGCAACCGTCACGCTCGATACGGGCGAGGAAACCGTCGTCGTCGGTGGCTGGGGTGCCGTCTTCGAGGATGTCGAGTTACGAACGGCCTCATTGGTCGGTCTCCAGACGGGGGAGACGCCGCCCATCGAGTGACCGCTCGAAAAAAGTGTACGGAGTGCTCAGTCGCCGTTGACCGCAACAAGCGACGTCTCCAGCGACTCACACCGAAGCGAAATCGCGCCCGCCTCGAAGCGACTGGTCCCGTCCGGATGGACGACGTCGAAGACGTCAGCCGAGACCTCGAACTCTACGGTCGTCTCCTCGCCTTCGTCGAGCGCGACGCGCTGGAACCCGACGAGTTCCTCGACCGGCGTGACCACCGAGGAGTAATCTCGACCGCCGAACAGTTGGACGACCTCCTCTCCTGCACGACCACCGGTGTTGGCGAGCGTCACCGAGACGCGCACCGAGGAGTCTTCGCGGAGCGTTTCGTTGGCGACCGAGAGGTCACGATACTCGAAGCCGGTATAACTCAGCCCGTGGCCGAACGCGAACAGCGGGTCGTACGACGGCAGGTGTTCGTCGGGGCCGATGGGATACGGGTGCGGGAGGTAGTTGTGACGGACTGGCAGTTGGCCCTCCGAACGCGGAACCGAAATGGGGAGTTTCCCACTGGGGTTGTGCTCGCCGAAAAGCGTCTCGGCGACGGCTTTTCCGCCCTCAGCACCGGGATAGTATGCCTGGAGGATGGCATCGACGTGTTCGGCTGCCCACGAAATCGCGAGCGGGCGGCCGGTGACGAGCACGAGCGCTGTCGGCGTCCCAGTTTCCAAGACGGCTTCGAGCAACTCGCGCTGGGCGTCTGGCAGGGAGAGTTGCGCTCGGTTGGGAAACCGCTCGGTCGGGCCGTTCACGTCCTGCGGGCCGAACTCGTGGAGATACCAGTTTTCGCCGAGGACAACTACGGCTCCGTCGGCGTCCCTAGCGGCGGCGACCGCCGCGTCGATGTCGTCGGGTTCGTCGATACCCGACCCACGCTCGTAGGTCACAGTCGTCCCGGCAGAGACGAATCCTTCGATTCCCTCACGGACGGTCGTGCCGTCGAGTTCGTGCTCCTCCTTGAGGCTCCAGCCACCGACCTGATTGACGAGGCTGTCGGCGTTCGGACCGGTGATGAGTACCTCATCGATATCCGGGTCGAACGGCAAGCAGTCACCGTCGTTCTTCAGAAGCGTCATCGACTTCTGAGCCGCATCGAGGGCGACTCTGCGGTGAGTATCGCTGTTGAGCGTCTCTGCGGACGCTTCGGTGTCGACGAAGGGGTCCTCGAACAGTCCGAGGTCGGACTTGAGTTGGAGGACGCGCCGGACGGACTCGTCAACGGCTGACTCGTCGACTGCACCTGACTCTACGAGCGAGACGAGGTGGTCGATATGGCCGACCTCGCCGAGTGAGTGGACGTCGACGCCGGCGGTGAACGACCGTTCGACGGAGCCCTTCTGGTTTTCGGCGACGCCGTGGTTCTGGTGGAGCATGTTGATGCCGTTCCAGTCGGAAGCGACGTAGCCCTCGAAACCGAGTTCGTCGCGGAGAACCTCCGAGAGCCAGTAGTGAGACCCGTGTGAGGGCTCGCCGTTGATGGAGTTGTAGCTCGGCATGACCCCTTCGACGCCTTCGGAAAGCACCCGCTCGAACGGGGGGAGGAAGTCGCGGTACAGCGATGAGACCGATTTATCAACCGGGGACGCGTCCTCGCCGCGTTCCGGTTCGCCGTAGGCCGGGAAGTGCTTCGCCATGGCGGCGACATCCACTGGTGCGTCGTGGATACCACGGGCTTTCGCCGACGCGAGTTCGCCGGTGAGATACGGTGACTCACCGAAGGTCTCGAACGTCCGTCCCCAACGAGGGTCGCGGGCGACGTCGCAGGTAGGGCCGTAGGTGAGACTCGACCCGGTGGCCGCGACTTCGGTCGCGGTGACGGTTCCGACCTGTTCTGCGAGACCACGGTCACGGGCGGCCGCGATGGCCATATTATGCGGGAATACGGTGGTGTCCTCGACGTAGGCGTGGCCGTGGATGGCATCGACAGGAATGAGAATCGGGATTCCCAGCCGGGTCTCCTCGCGGGCGACTCGTTGGAGTTCGTTTGCGATTTCAACGACTCGCGCTGAGTCTCGATGTGGTGATGCACCATACCCGAACGGGGTGACGAACCCGATACCGTGCTCGCGGACCATCTCTTCGGCGTCGTCGACAGTCCGGGTTTCGTCCATCGTCCCGACGTAGGTGCCGGCGAGTTGGGCGGCCTTCTCATGGAGCGTCATCTCCTCGAGGAGGGTCTCTATATCGTCTTCTATCTGCGTCATCTGTTTTTTCTGAATAGTCATAGCGTTGTAGTTTTGGTGGTCGCGTTGTTCGCGTCGTCGGTCACGGTCAGGGAGACTGACGACGGACTGCTCTTTGACCGAACGTTTGTCGACCCCGAAGCGGAACCGCCGGAGACGGAGATTGTCCGCGTGTCTAGCACTGTGCCAGAACCGTCGAACAGTTCGATGGTCACGGACTGGAGGTCAGCGTCAGCGTCGGAGACAGCCCAGTCGACGGTGGCGTTGTTCCACGCTCCGCTGGAGTAAGCCGTCGCCGACATCGAGTCGATGGTGGGTGCACTCGACCCGTCGGAACCACCTGACCCGGAGTCGCTCCCGCCCGTCGTCGCCAGCGAGTTCGCGGGGACCGAGAGCGACGTTCCGTCCGAGAAGTTCACGGTCGTCTCGGCGTCGCCGGCGTTGTAGGCGATGTAGGTCTTTGCGGTCCCGTCGTCGAAGACGGCGGCGAGCGGCGTGTCGGCCGAGACATTAGCGTCGACTGTACCGAGACCGTCCATCGCCGTCAGCCAGCGGTAGGTGTGGGCCTTCGACTCGCCGAACTCGACGGCGTAACTCGACGCTCTACCCTCGAACAGGCTGAGAGCGTCGACCGGGTCGCTGAACGAGCGGTACATCCAGAGGACGTCGGGCCAGTAGTCGAAGTAGTCGCCACCGTTGGCGGTGACGAGTTCGTCGTAGGTCGACGCCGCGGCTGTGCGATTGCGCCCAAGCGAGAGTGAGTGGCCGCCGACCGGGAGGACGTTGATGCCGTGGATCGCCTCCACGTCGTCGGTCCACCAGGTGTCGTATTTGTAGCCAGCACCCCAGACCATCGCGGCGTAGCTGTAGTCCCACGACGCGGGATGATTTTCCTCGTCGACATCGTACCAGTACTCATCTACGGCCGCCGTCTCGTGGGCAACGAGATATGCCCCGAGGTCACGGAGTTCGGTTTTGTCGGTGTATTCGCCGTAGAGCAGAATAGCGGCATATGCGTTGACGGCTTCCGACGAGGACTCTTGGTTGTTACCGAGGTCGAACCCCGCATTCCCGGAGGCCCACGAGTGACCCGCATAGGGACTGAAGTTGCGTAAGAACGGGTACATCGAATCGGAGTGCGACGGGTTGGCGAAGTCCCGAATGACGTGGTCTACCATCCCTCCCCAGTTGATCCCGTCAGCCCACGTCGGGTCGGTCCGTGCGATTTCAGCGGCCCCCTTGACGTAGTAACCATAGTGGAAATGGTGGTCGTTGAGGTCCGCACCGGAGCCAAAGGAGTCGTTGTAACCGATGAGCGTCCCCCACATATCGTCGTAGTAAAAGACGTCCTCGGAGTCGCTAGCGCCGGAGACAGTTGCGTCGAGCCATGTCTCCAAGTCGTCGCGGAGTGCCGCGAGGAACGAGTCGGCAGCGACTGCGTCCCCGACCTGTTCGGCTATCGGTCGCAACTGGGCGAGCCGCTCGTAGTTCTTCCCCGTCCAGTAGGTGCCGTCGCCCGGAGCGTCCGGCCCGGTGCGAACCAGTGGTGACTCGGCCTCCACGTTATCGACGTAGCCGGCGAGTCGGGTCTGGTCGACACTGCCGACATCGGGCATGTACGGCAATATCGGCGGCAGGTCAAGCACCGACTCGAACGACGTGCCCGTCGTTGTCTGCATCGTTCCACGTGGGGAGACGAATGTGTCGCCGTCCAGTGTGGCGGTGGTGTGTTTGTGCTGGTGGGGGTAGAGTGCGGTGATGGTCCCAGTCGCCGTCGACTCGGCGCGAGCGGTCGTCTCGAACGTGAAGGTCGTCCGCACCTCGCTGGCTGTCTCGTCGTAGGTCCACGAGACGGTCGTCCCGGTGATGGGGTTGTAGGCGTACGACTCGTAGCGCGAGAGCGCCGTTGTCGTCGGTTCCGGAAGGATAGCGACCGTCAGGTAATTGCTCCCGTTGAGAGCACTCGTGAACGTGGCCGACCCGAGACCGCTCCATGTGCCCCCGCTCGGCGCGAAGAGACCGTAGTGGTGGCCGTTAACCGTGAGACCGAGAACGTTTCCGTGGTTGGCCCACACTGTCGGCGTCGACGCGAACGAGAGTTCGGCGTCCGCATCTGCAATCTCAGCGAAGACGAAGGGCGACCCCTGTGTAAGCGTCACGTCGAGTGTGGGGGTGGAAGTGTCACCTGCACCCCAGCGGACGTCGGTGTGCCAGTCACCGTAGCCCGCACACCGCGTGTCGAGAAACGATCCGCCCGTCGTCGACAGTGTGAGGTCGGTCGTGTCGTCCATCTCCGCGATGTTGTCGCGGTTTTTGTCACCCGCGACGTTCGAGAACGTCCACTCGGTGGGGTGTGAGAGGTCGAGCCCCTCGCTCGTCGGCGTCCCAACGAGTGGGTGTGCCCACAGGGGTGAGCCATACTGGTCAAAGAGAATGCTACTCCACCAGTCGTTCGTTGGATACGGCGCAGAGAGGTCGGTCGTGGCGTAGACTTGCTTGGGCGGCGTCTCTTCTCCGGTGGGGAGCGTGGTAGTGTAACTGCCAGCGCCGACGTTGACTACGCCCGAGGTGGCCTGTACGGCTTGGCTTTCGGCGTCATCTGATGGTCGACTGGCTCGCACTCCATTCGTGCGGGTATTGCCCGTGCAGCCGCCGAGTCCGGCGGTCCCGAGCATACAGACCCCGGTGAGGTATCGGCGGCGGGAAAGGATACGGTTCGTGTCGTCCGTCGAGTGTTCGTCAGTCATTCTGCGTCCTCTCGTCAGTTGCGAGTGTTGCTCCGTCGAGCGGGTCACTGTCCCAGTAGGCGGTATCGTTGGTCGAACGGTAGCAGGCGACGTGGTGTCGTCTGTCGACAACTGCTGCTCGCGGTGCGGCAGTGCGACACTGCTCGGTCGCGTTCGGACAGCGGGTGTGGAACCGGCAGCCGGACGGCGGATTCACGGGGTCCGGGATGTCGATATCGCGGACTGGAGGTTCGGTTGCTTCCTCTTCGACGCCGAGTTCCGGCGTCGCCCACTTCAGCACCTTCGTGTAGGGGTGCTGTGGGTTCTGGAGGACCTCGTCAGCGGGACCGAGTTCGACCAGTTCGCCGAGATACATCACTCCGAGCCGGCCGCCGGCGTGTTCGGCGATGTACCGGGCGTTCGAGAGGTCGTGGCTGATGAAGAGGAACGATGTGTCGAACTGCGACTGCAGTTCGAGCATCAGGTCCATCATCTCGACGCGGAGGCTCACGTCGAGCGCACTCACCGCTTCGTCGGCGAGGATGACGTCCGGGTTCATGAGGAGCGCCCGCACGAGGGCGACGCGCTGTTTCTCGCCACCGGAAAGCTGGTGCGGGTAGCGATGGGCGTAATCCTCCGGCGGCGACATCCCGACCCGTTCAATGAAGTGGAGAATACGAGCCTCACGGTCCTCCGGACCGAGTTCGGGTTGCCAGCGTTTCAACGGTGCCGCGAGCGACGACAGGACCGTTCGGTTCGGGTTCAGCGACGCACCGGGGTCCTGATGGATGATCTGAAGTGAGCGTCGAATCTCGTCGAAGGGAATCGATGGATCCGACCGCCATTTTTTTGCCTGCCAGATATCCTGGCCGCGATACTCGATGGTGCCTCCGGTGGGCTGTTGCAGGCCGATCGCGGTCTTCCCGAGCGTCGTCTTCCCACTCCCTGATTCGCCGACGATGGCGACGACGTCGTTGCTGCCGACGTCGAGGCTGACGCCGTCGACGGCCCGAACCGTTGGCCGGTCGGCGAAGGGATTCAGCCCTCCACCGTCTTTCTCGAAGTGGACGTCGACGTCCGAGAGCGAGAGGACCGGTTGATCGGTACTCATCGTTCCACCCCCGTTGAGAGCGGAATCTCCTCGTCGGTCCGGAGCCAGTGATGACAGGCCACCTCGTGGGTAGCCGACACCGCTTCCATCGGTGGCTTCACGTCCGTGCACTCCTCGGTCGCCATCGGACACCGTCCGTGGTAGGGACACCCCGCCGGGACAGCGACCGGGTCGGGTGCCGAACCCGCGATGGGGCGCATCTCGGTGAGCGGTGCGTCGAGATTCGGTGTCGCATTGAGCAGGGCACGGGTGTACGGATGTCGTGGATTACGGACCATCTCCGCCGTGTCTCCGACCTCTGCGAACTCGAATGCGTAGAGTACGCCGATGCGGTCCGCGAGTTTCGTCACGAGTGGGAGGTCGTGCGTGATGAAGACCATCGTGAGGTCGTACTTATCGCGAAGGTCGGACAGCAGGCTGATGATGGAGCGCTGCATGAGCAGGTCCAGTGCTGCCGTCGGTTCGTCCATGACGAGTACTTCCGGTTCGAGCACGAGCGCGAGCGCGATGAGCGCTCGCTGTTTCATTCCACCCGAGAGTTCATGGGGATACGAATCCAGCACGCGTTCGGGGTCGAGATAGAGGTCAGCGAGGAGTTCTTCGGCCCGTTCAATGCCCGTTGGGACGTCGTAGTCGTGGGCATCGAGCGTCTCGACGAAATGCTCGCGGAAGTCCATCGTCGGATTGAACGAACTCATTGCTCCCTGGAACACCATCGAGACGTCCTCCCAGCGGAGGCTCCGTAGCGGACCCTTTTCCAGACCAAGTACGTCGACCGGATTACCTTCGCGTGGGTGGTACGTGATTCGGCCATCGGTTCGGCCGGGATCGACCACCGCGTTCAGGAGCGCCGAAGCGAACATCGACTTGCCAGAGCCACTCTCACCGACGATTCCGATAATCTCGCCGCGACGGATGTCGATGTCGACGTCGTGAAGAACGCGGGAGGTCCCGCGGTCCATGTCGAACGCAACCGAGAGGTTCCGGCATTCGAGGACGATATCCTCGTCACCGGACCCTGTCGCATCAGACACAACAGGGGTTGTCTGCGCTGACTCGTTCATGGGTCACCTCCGACCGGTGCAATCCGCTTTGCCGTCTCGGTGGTTTCCAAGTCATCGGCCCCCAACGTCGTCTCCGCGTGTCGTGCCCTAACACGCGGGTTGAACACGCGGTCCATCCCCTGTGCGAAGAGGATGAGCGCCATCGACAGGAGAACGATAGCAACCATCGGAACGAGAAGCCAGTGAGCAGCGTCCAGCGTGAGCATTCCGCCGTTCGAGTAGGCGAGCTGGAGCATGACGCCCCAGTTAACGACCTCCGAGAACGGGAGCAGACCGAGGAAGTACAGACCGACGGAGGCGAAGATGACCCCACGCATCGCGTTGACCATGTTGATCATCACGAACGGCATGATGTTGGGGACGACTTCTTTCGCCACGATGGTCGGCGTCGACAGTCCCATCGCTCGGGCCGCCTCGACGTATGAGGTCGATCGAATTGTCAGCACCTGTGAGCGAATGGCACGGGCCATGCCGGCCCAGGCCTGCAGTGAGAGAACGAGACCGAGTACGATGGGATTCTTCGGTTCGAGCAGTGCGACGAGGATGAGCAAGAGGGGAAGCCCGGGCAGCGTCATCACGATGTCGACGGCCGTCGAGAGCACCTGGTCGACGCGCCCACCGCTGTAGCCAGCGAGCGCGCCCACGCTCGTTCCGAGGACCGTGACGAACACGCCCGCGCTCGTAATCATCGTGAGCATTCGGGGAGTCGCGTGGACGACTTGCTCTAAGATACCACGACCGACGTTATCGGTGCCGAGCGGCCAGTGGAACACCACCCACGGAACCGAGACGCCGAACAGCGACGTGTTCGCGAGTTCGTACCAGCTTCCACCGATGATGCCGCCTTGGAAGGGGCCGACGAGTAGCGGTGCTTGGCCGACTCGGGGCGCTGCCACGAACGTTGGCCCGACAACGCCCATGAGGACGAAGCCGATGACGAGCGTTGCACCGATACGGGCGCGCACGTCGTTCCAGACGACCCGCATGGGGGCTATGAGCCAGAGGTCGAGTAACCGATGGGTTCGCTCGGTGCGGGTGAGCGATGAATTCGCAACGGTGTCGAATCCGCCGTAGTCATCAGGGAAACTGTTGACCGGGTTCTCACGGCTCATGAGGAATCGCCTCCTGTGGAGACCCGTGGGTCGACGAGTCCGTAGGTCAGATCAGCGATGAATGCACCGAGGACCACCGCGAGCGTGATGAGGACGAATCCACCCATCATCAACGGATAGTCGCGCGACTCGACAGCGGCGACGATGTAGTATCCCAGTCCAGGGTAGGTGAATACCTGTTCGAGGATGGCCGAACCCCCGATGACGCCGCCGAACGCGAGCAAGAGCCCCGTGTACATCGGAAGAATCGCGTTACGGGCCACGTATCGAAGTGCGATTCGGGAATCGGAGAGCCCACGGAGGCGAGCGACACGGAGGTAGTCCTCACCCAGCACTTGGATGCTGTTTCCACGCATCGCAAGTGCAACCCCACCGAAGCCGGTGATGACGACAGCGGCGATGAGCAGGCTAGCATGGTAGACCGCATCAGCGACGAACTGGAAGGTTGCGACCGGCCGTAGGGGGTCGATGATGGGAATGATGTCCGACGAGATGTGACCGCTCGTTGGGAACCAACCCAGCGTGAACCCGAATACGTAGAGGAACAACAGCGCAGTCACGTAGTTCGGCGTCGAGTTGAGCAGAATGCCGATTCCCGTCGTTCCCACGTCGAAGCGGCTCCCCTCCCAGTAGGCCATGAGCGACCCGAGGGCGATACCGGCGACGAACATGAGCAGGATGGCGACCGAGAACGCAAAGACCGTCCACGGCAGTGCCTCGCCTAGAATCTTCGAGACCGGTGCGTTCTGACTGATAGATCGACCGAGGTCGCCATGCAGGATACCCGTGATGTACGAGAAATACTGCTCGTGAAGCGGTTTGGTGAGGTCGATGTTGATATAGTTGGCAACCCGGCGGTTGATCTCCTGCTGGGAGAGGTCCGGGTTGTTACGGATGAGCTGGCCACGAAGCTGGTCAGCAGGGTTTCCCGGCATCAGTCTGACCAGTGCAAACGAGAGCGTCACCACGACGAACGCCGTAAAGAGTGCCTGCCCCGTTCGCTTGACGAAATACTCGTACATGGACGATTACTCCGACTTGGCTGTCAGCTTGCCCTCTCGGGGCAAGTAGTACTGCGGGTAGTCGACGATAGCGTCCTCGTCGTCCTGCGTGACGGTGTTCCAGTCGTCGGTCGTGACCCACGATTGGTCGATCTTCTCCATCAGCGGCGCCATCGGGAGATGTTGGTTGACGACCCACGCGAGTTCCTGGGTCTTCTGTTTCGCCTCCTCACCGGTCAATCCGGCGAGTTCCTGCAATTCGGCTTCGAAGTCGACAGTTCGGGTCTCGCCGTTCGGCTTACCGATCGGCGGTACGTCGGCGGAGCGCGGAAACTTCAGGATGTCCCGCGAGCGGGTGCCGTTGAGCAGCTTGTTGAGCGAGAAATACGGGTAGAGTTTCCCGTCGGCCCAGCCGAGCCCGGCGACGGTATACTTTTGATTGCCGTAGATGTCGTCCCAGTAGGACTGGCTCGGATTGAGCGACGCCTTGATACCGAAGTCGTTCAGATCCTGCACGATGGACTGCCCGCCCGCCGTCCAGTCGTTCCATCCGGCCGGGATCTTGTACGGGAACTTCAGCGTCTTGCCACTGCCGTCGACCCATGTTCCTCCCTGTTTCGAAAAGCCCGCTTCTTTGAGGAGTTTGGCGGCTTTGTTAGTGTTCGTTTCGTAGGCGTTGAACCCCGACAGCGAGTCACCGAGCCACTCCTTGTAACTGCCGTCGAAGTTGCCCGGGAGGCCACACGGTATCTCGACCGGGACGTGCATTTTTTCGCCTGCGGTTTGAGCAAGTTGCTCGCGGTCGATGACGTACTGGATGGCCTGTTTGACTTTCTGCTGGCCGTAGTGTTCGTGCTCGTGGTTGAACATGATGCCCATCCCCCAGTTGGCGGGCATCTGAATCTCGCGAATGTGGTCACCGTAGGACTGGGAGATGTTCTTCGGTGTGAAGATGTTGTCGAGGCCATCGACGCTGTCGGTACTCAGTGCCTGCCACTGCTTCTGATTCGATTGGAGGTAGTCCCACCGAAATTGCTGGAAGTTGATTTTATCCGCGTCGGGATGATCCGCGAACCGTTCCGCGACGAGTTCCTGGTTCCGCGCGTGGACGAACTTGAACGGTCCCGTTCCGTTCGGTTCATTGAGCGTCTTCTCTGCGAGCCCAGGGGCCTCACCATCAGCCTCGTACGCGTCAAGGAACTCCTGGAACTCCGCGCGCGGCGTGTCGAGGGCGATAGGTTTCAACGAGTAGAGGAACACCTCGTTTGCGACGGGTCGTTGGAGTCCAAGTTCGACCGTCAAGTCGTCGACGACGTTGACGTCCTCGGGAGCGACGATGTTGCCGACCGCGGCCCCGTTGTGAATCTCGAGTTTGAGTTTGAACGAGACGTCCTCGGCGGTGACGGCGTCGCCGCTGTGCCAGTGAAATCCATCGCGCACGGAGAGCGTCACTGACTTGTCGGCGATGTCCCACGACTCGAGGACGCCCGGCATGAACTTACTCGTCGCCTCGTTGACGTAGATGAGGTTCTCGAACAGTGCAAGCGCCGCCCGGTCGGGGTACTTCTGGCCGTACGGGTTGAACTGCATGTCCTTTGGGACGTTCGTCGTCGACGTCACGAACGTCCGGTTGGTCATCTCGACCTGTTTCGAATCACCGTCTTTGCCTGTGGCTCCGTCATCGGAGTCCGCGGAATTCTGTCCGTCGTTTGCGGCATCCTTGTTCGACCCCGCACAACCGGCGACGGCGACGGTTCCCGCCGCTCCTACCGATTGGAGGAAGCGTCGGCGCGTGTTTCGTCGGTCTCTCTGTCTGCGGCCCGTGTCTTGGTTGGGCATGGATTGTCAATGCCCCTCCCTATACATATGTATTTTTCATGATAATTATGGTGTAGGAGGTCAATAAATAATTTGGATGACAAATAATACAACCAGTGAGAATGATTTACTGCACCTGCGGGAACGAGTCACGAATCCGTGGAGTCAGGGTTCGAACAGCGTCAATCCGCGGCGAGCCGCGATGATAAGGCCAACGAACGTGATGAAAATAACAGCGAGTGACACCTGTAGAATCGCGTACTCGCTCGTTCCGGTTTGAACGAACTGAAAGGAGATGAGTAAGAGTACCAAGAGTGTGGAGTCGAGTGCGAACAGGATGGAAAGAACGTTCTGACGCATACAGAGTCGCTGAGAGCCACACTAAAGAGTGTTCCGCCGACCAATGCTGGAAAGACTAACTCGATTTCCCCTTTTTCATTCCCAGACTAAACAAATAATTGATAGAATATGAATGAGGCGACAAATCCGGACAAGCCGACCGTTCCGGTGCTACTAACTGTGTAACTATTTTGTTTCCGATTAATCAAACTACTATACTAACTTATTATCAATTTTTATTATACTAGTCTATCTTACATAAGTTAATTAAATTTATATTTTCCGCTAGTCAGCGTTCTAAGGATCGAACGCGATTTCGAGTAGTAGTGATTTTCGGTTACGCATGCACGTGAACGATCTCTCCACTATGCAACCACGCTATGGCGGTGACGACCAGTAAGCCAGTGAGGGGGATGAACAGGAGTCGCATGGTCCAAGCGACACCGATGTCGCCCATAACGAACCCCATCGCCGCGGGAACGCCGGCGATGCCACACGAGGAGACGACGAGACCGATGGCGTTGACTGGGGCACTATGTTCAGGTGTGCTCTCCGTCGCGTACGCCATTAATGTGGGATACAGCCCAGAGAGTGAGAGTCCGAGACAGAAGACGCCGCCCAGTACGGTGAGCCCTGACGCCACTACGAACGTATATACGGCAGAGAGCAAACAAAGGTTTCCCAGGCCAAAGGTCAGTGGAATGTAACCGAACCGCTCTGCAAGCGACCCTGCGACGAACCGCCCGGGAATATAGGCAACCAACAACATGCTCAGTGAGACGGTTACCAGCGACGCGGGGAGCCTCCCTTCGGCGTACGTCGTGAGCCACGTGAATAATCCCCCTTCGACACCAGTCGAGAACAGGATACCGGCTGCCATCACCAGCACCGCAGGATTGCGACTGATTCGACGCAACCCTGCCATCGTCAGTGGGTCATCGCCACCGTCGACGGATGGCTTCGGGAGGTTCCAAATGAGTATGACGACCGGGAGAAACGACGCACCGAGCGCATAGTACGCGAATCGCCAGTTGCCGACCCAGACCGCGGCAGTCACGGCAAGTGGTCCAAGCGTCGCTCCGATGGCCCACATCATATCGTAGTAACCGAACAGCTGACCGCGTCGGTGGGGGTACAAGTGGCTCAATAGTGGTCTATCACTACCACGTCCGATACCTCTGAACGACCCACGAAGGACTAAGGCGACCAGAAAGAACCCAAACGACGGGATGAGCCCCATCACAAAGACGCCAACGCCAGTACCGGCGATTCCGAGCAACAGGAGCGTTCGTGTATCGTACCGGCCAGCGACCGCACCGACGGCGGCGACGAAAACCAAAAATCCGATCGTTCCCGCCGGTGCGACGAGGCCCAGTTGCCATTGAGAGGTACCGAAGTCGTTCCGTAAGATGGGGATAATGGCCCCTCGCATCTGCAACGTGGCCCCTTCGAGCGCGATAAATGCGAAAATCGCTAGTGTCCACCAGCAACGGCTGTTGAATTCCAGTCTCGTCTCGTCGTCGCCGACCGTTTCCATATGCTGGGCAGAACGCATCGCCGGAAATATATTGTGTCGCGTAGGGCGTGATTTTCGAGCATTTCATGCAAAAAATCGCCACACAAACAGGCGTCGAAACGGTGGTAGGGCTCCAAACGGTTCGAACCTTCTCGACTCAAACAGATCGTCCACGACATTGCTTTGCTATCGGACCAACGAATCGGGACGCGAGCAGAAAATGCTCTACCGTGCTCCGTCCTCGTACACGTCCAAAAGCTCGGTATATCGTTTCCTGATGGTCACCGGGGCAACGTGGGCAACCGTCCCGACCGCCTCCTGTGTTACCGATTCGTTGCTGAGCGTTGCGGCCGCGTACACTGCTGCAGCCGCGAGTGCGACTGGACTCTTTCCGCAATGTATGTTGTGACACTTTGCGGCAGCAAGTAGGCCACGAGCCTGCCGCTCTGATTCGTCGCTCAAATCGAGTTCGGAGGCGAAACGTGGAACGAATTGCGTCGGATCGGTCGGTGCGATTCCGATCTTTAGCTCGCTGGTGAGATAGCGATACGCTCGTTGAATTCGGCGGCGCTCAACTCGACTAACGCCTGCAAAATCATCGAGACTTAGTGGGACACCCCCCTGTCGGGCCGCGGCATAGAGGCTCGCGGTTGCCATCCCCTCGATCGATCGTCCAGGGAGCAAGTCGTCTTCGAGCGCACGTCGATAAATCACGCTAGCAGTTTCGGTATCTGCTTTCGCGATATCGAGGGCTGCTGCCATTCGGGATATCTCCCCCAGTGCGTGCTTGAGATTCCGTTCTTGATTCGATTTTGAGCGGTACCGTTCGTCCCATGTACGAAGCCGCTCCATTTTCCGCCGCTTTCGACTCGCGAGAGTATTCCCGTACGCATCCACGTTCTGCCGGCTAATCGTTGCACTCAATCCCTTATCGTGGAGTTGATGCGTCATGGGCGCACCAACGCGACTGCGTTGCTGGTTCTCCTCGGTAGAAAACGAACGCCACTCAGGACCGCGGTCGATGCGGCTATCGGAGACGACCAGTCCACAGTCATCACAGACTATCTCGACCGCATCGTCCGAGACCGAGATCTGTGCTTCACATTCAGGGCATTCGTGAGTGCCGATATCGACGCTCTGTTTTCCACGAGTTACGTGATCCGGTTCAGTTTGCGGGTCAGGGGATCGTGTTCGTTGTTCCATTGTACGAGTCCTTTCGCATCTTCGGCCTCTCTGTGACTGTGATTGGCATACACAATAGTTGGGTCGATGTTTTTCACAAAGTAGGAATGAGGTCGGTAGACCAGGAAAACCACTACTCACGAACGGCCTGGCATCGTATCGAGAATTGCTGGCTCATGCGCCGGGCAATATTGTCGTTGTTCATCGGCGTTTGGACGGGTGGAATCATCTAAAGCGGGAACATCGCCATCGCGCAGACGTTCGATTGGATAGTCTCCTCCACCGGCAAGAGTACATTCAGCGCGAAAACCCTCTTCTTTACGCTCCTGTTGGGAGCTGGAATCGCGCTCATCTGGCGGTTGGGTAGCACACTGGCCATTACGTGGTTCGCTACCCGGCGAATCGACTCCTATCGAAAAGTCGGCGTCGCGGGGTAGTTGCTCGGCATCCTCTGGAACTTCGACTACGCCAACAACGTCATTGTCGGCAGTTCGCTAAAGAACATCGCCGACGAGAAGCGCATGTCCCGCGAAACGTTGGCGTACATCCTCGACCCGACGGTTGTTAATCGATTCCCTAAGTAGTGGTGCCCAAGCGACCGTTCTCGATGCTCCCGTTTGAGGGGTGAAAACGGCAGCGGGCAAACGAGAGTGTTAGCTGTCCCGACTTGGTATCTCTCCAGCAGGCACGATTTCGCATTCCGGGAGAGCAGCTAAGACATCTTCTGGACCGGGTGGTGAGTATACTGCCAGTAATTGGAGCGGTTGCCAACCGGTGTTAATCGTTCCGTGCTCGGTTCCAGCAGGAATGAATATCATTTCGCCAGGTCCGACCTCGCGCGTTTCGTCCTCGATCGTCTGTTCTCCTTCCCCGCTGATGACGTATAGTATTTCATCGCTATCTGGATGCGTATGTAACTCGTGGCCTTTTCCGGGCGCGAGTTGGACGGCACCGGCGCTGAATCGCTCGGAGCCGTTGATGTCGGGTGTGGCCATCCATTTGAGCGTTCCCCAATCGAACAACTGTGTCGGTACGTCTTTGCTGCTAACGAAGTTCTCGTCTGTCATTGTCCCACGAACCTCTCGGCGTACACAATCATAATTGTATCGTGGGACCGGACGGAAAGCAGGCTGACGGACCCACCGGCGCGACGAGTCGGGAAGAACTGCGACTGCGGAGTAACTCTTACCGAATCAGTATCACTCGGTTGTGAATATTGATTAGGCTTCTCGCTGTAGATGCGCGCGGCATATGAAATTCACACGTGAGGAGTCGCTCGCGCGGCTCGAAAAAACGATAGCCAACGGCGAACCTATCATCGGAGCCGGTGCGGGAACCGGTATTTCGGCGAAGTTCGCTGAGCGAGGCGGCGTCGATATGCTCATCATCTACAACTCGGGACGGTATCGGATGAACGGCCGAGGCTCCCTCGCTGGACTGCTTCCGTACGGCGACGCCAATAAAATCGTCGTGGAGATGGGCCACGAGGTCCTGCCGGTCGTCGAGGACACACCAGTCCTTGCAGGAGTCAACGGAACCGACCCGTTCCGTCAAATGGACGTCTTTATTGAAGATCTGAAGCGTCGTGGGTTCTCGGGCGTCCAAAACTTCCCGACGGTCGGGCTTATCGACGAGGGAAGTCAATTCCGGCAGAACATAGAGGAAACGGGGATGGGCTACGACAAGGAGGTAGACATGATCCAGGAGGCGGCCGAACAGGACATACTGACCTGTCCGTACGTGTTCACCGAAGAGCAAGCTCGCGAGATGACCGAGGTGGGTGCCGACGTCATCGTGTCGCACATGGGACTCACCACCTCCGGCGATATCGGCGCGGAGACGGCGCTGGATCTGGACGATGCCGCGGAACGTGTTCAAGCCCATCACGATGCTGCAAAAGCGGTCAACGACGATGTCATGGTCATCTGTCACGGCGGTCCGATAGCGTGGCCGGACGACGCCGAGTACGTGCTCAACAATACGGAAGGCGTCGTCGGCTTCTTCGGTGCATCGAGTCTCGAACGCTTGCCGACAGAAGAAGCGATTCAGAACCAAGCCCGAGACTTCAAAGAGATCGAGTTCTAGCATGGCAGTCGTACTCATCGGGACGCTGGACACGAAAGGGGAGGAACTGGAGTTCGCCCGAGAAATCATCGAAGCCCACGATATCGACGTTCACCTGATCGACGCTGGGGTGATGAACGACCCCGACATCGAACCGGAGACGTCGGCACACGATGTTGCCGAGGCGGGTGGTACCAGTCTCGAACGACTTCGGGAGGGGGCCGACCGTGGGGACGCCATCGAGACGATGGGCGACGGCGCTGCTACCATCGCATCTCGGCTTCACGACGAGGGCGTTCTCGAAGGTATCGTGGGACTCGGCGGGTCAGGCAACACCTCTATCGCAACCACAGCGATGCGCGCACTGCCCGTCGGGGTTCCGAAACTGATGGTCTCGACGATGGCCTCCGGCGACACGGAACCGTACGTCGGCGCGAAAGACGTGATGATGCTGTACTCGGTCGCCGACATCGAAGGGCTCAATCAGCTCTCCCGCCGCGTCATCTCCAACGCAGCGCTCGCGATGGTCGGTATGGTCGCCAACGAGCCGGACATCACGGTCAGTGAAAAACCGACAGTCGCCATCACGATGTTCGGGGTGACGACTCCTTGCGTGCATGCGGCACGCGAGTATCTGGAATCGAAGGGGTACGAGACGATAGTCTTCCACGCGACCGGAACCGGTGGCCGCGCGATGGAGCAGCTCGTCAGACAGGGCGTCGTCGACGGCGTGCTCGACGTTACGACAACCGAATGGGCCGACGAACTCGTCGGCGGTGTTCTGAGTGCTGGGGAAACACGGCTTGATGCGGCCGCGGAGATGGAAATTCCACAAGTCGTCTCGCCGGGTGCGCTCGATATGGTCAACTTCGGTCCGCGGGATTCCGTGCCGGAGACGTTCGAGGGGCGGACGTTCCACATTCACAATCCACAGGTGACGTTGATGCGAACGACACCCGAGGAGAACGCCGAGCTCGGCGAAATCATCGCGAAGAAACTGAACGCGTCCACGGGGCCGACTGCGCTGTTTCTCCCGCTTGGTGGTGTTTCGCTCATCGACGTTGAGGGAGAAGATTTCCACGACTCGGAGGCGGATTCGAAGTTGTTCAACGCCCTGCGGGAACACCTCGACGAGAACGTGGAGTTGGTCGAAGTCGATGCCGCGATCAACGACGAGGAGTTCGCGACGACAATCGCCGAAAAGCTCGACGAGTATCTGCGCGCGACCGATGGTGGTCAATAACGGTCATCGGTCGACAACAGAGTTTCTCTCTTCAATCGTTTGTTCTCAACGCCTGTGGAGACTGCGCTCCCTCACCCCACCGATGCTCCTCGTGCACGGGTGAGAGGACGGCTCGTTCATTTAATATTGGAGATAAGGTCACCACGCTCGGCTATCGAAGCAGTACAGTAGAGCAACATTTGGAGCGGATACCCCAATTTCTGATGATCGACGCTAGCACTGTATCCTTTGATTACGCCATTGGATTCGAGACGCTGGACGCGCTTGCGGACGGTACTCTCTGAGGTACCGGTTCGCTCTGTGATGCCTCCAAAAGGCATGTTTCGGACATCTTCTTGTAATGCATACAGAATTGCTCTGTCGATATCGTCGATCTCCTCTTCAGCCATATTCGTGTATCCGCGACAAAGGTTGCCTTTGTATGTTACTCGGGGATCTCACCTGTTCTAACAATAAATCAGGACATTGGTGACTCTGTGACGCCGAGTTGTTGAAGCATTCCTGACATCTAGGGTTGCACCCATCGCTCAACAATTTCTCCATTTTCGATTCGAGTGAACACCATATTTGGAACCTCGAATGACTTGTCAGTTGATTCGATTCCCATGAACTCGCCGTCGTGAGTCCCGCGAAGCGTCACGCGCGCGGTTCAAGCAGCCCCTGTGTCAGAGGGACCAAACATACAGTGTCTCAGTGTAGTTCCGTACCGGAGAATGGAACCACAGTCGAATGTATGGCGGTTGGAGTGCAAGCGAAGGTGTGTTTCCACAGAGACCGGTCGAAGGTTGCCTTCCTCATGTAGCTCGAGTTTTTCGCGGTGCAACTCGCGGCCGGTGAGCGTGTTTAGCTGAATCGCAGGCGCTGTATCCCTCTCCTGTTCGCGTCATTCAGCGCTCCCTGCGAAAGAGGGCTTAGCGCCTGCAATTCAGTTAAGGGGACTCGTTTGTCACTTATTTTCAGAATGTGGTCTAAAATATTTCAGATAGGAACCCGTCAGCAGTTTATAAATGCGTCTGGTGTATCGGCTCACATTCCCTGCCGAGGAGATCGCCCTCATCAGTCCCTATCTCCGTGAGTCGGATTCATATCTCGAATTCGTCACTCTCAGCGAGCCCTCTGCTGAACTCTTTCCCATTTTTGGGCATACGGTCCTAACCGCGAATTGCTCGTCGATCGCCTCGCTACTGACCGAGTAGTAACAGAGATTTCTCAACTCGCTCGGTGATTTCTCACTGGAATTGCTCCGTCACGTCGCCCAGTATGCCGAGGAACTGGCTGAGTATCGCGAGCATGAAAAGCGGCTGAACGAGCAAGAAAGTACGACCGGTTCCTGTCGCTGACGAACAACTGTATTGAGATCGATCCCGACTAGGTTCATGCCGCCTATGAGATCCTGAACTCCTATAATCATCGCTACATAATCGGCGACGAGATCGGGCTTGGGAAGACCATCGAGGCCGGTATCGTCACCGAAGAACTACATCGCCCGCGGTCGTGCCCAGCGGGTTCTCATCGTCGCACCAGCGCCGCTCACCGTCCAGTGGCAGCAAGAGCCGTGTGAGATGTACGACCGGAATTTTGTCATCTACGACCGTGAGACTGTCGAAACCTATCGTCGGTCCCATCCGAATCAGAACTCTGGGAGCAAGAAGACTCCATCATCACTTCCATCGACTGTGCCAAACAGACGAACGACGATCCTGAGTCGGACAGAGTTTCAGTCCTCGATGCACTCGACAATCTCGACGTGGAGTGGGACCTTGCTGTGTTCGATGAGGCTCACCACCTGGCTGACCGCCGCGGAAGCGACGACTCTATCGAACGCACGCAGCGCTACACGGTCACAGAAGCGGTGGCGGAGAACTCCGACGCACTACTGCTACTCACAAGGACGCCCCACAAGGGGAAGTCCGGCCAGCCCTACTTCCTCGTGAGTCTACTCAACCCGTATCGCTTCGGCCATGAGTCGCAAATCCACCCCGACGGGCTTGACAATCGGATGATCCGCCGATTGAAGGACGACATGTACGAAACAGACGGGATACGTATGTTCCCGGACTGTACGCGGCGTGTTGGAACGCCGCGGGAATATATTCAAGTAGTCATATAAGTGGCCTATCGATGGCGGATTGCATCTTTTCGGGACGCAAAGCAAGCTAAACTGCAGCCATGTGACGGCTCCGTCGTTCGATCTTGATTTCTCCCGTCTGCGAGCGCGATGAAAGATCGTTAGTAGATACGTCTCCAACTCACCGGTAAATCGAGACATTCCCCGCACGATTATCTTTGCCGTTACCCGACCCCACCACGGTAGCTTCAACGAGATGATCATCCGACCAACTAATCAACAGTAATTATCGAATGACGAATCGATTGAACAAGCAGAAATTGGCGCTATCGATAAATGAAATAGTTCACGTCAGCGGATTGATTGACATTCTCATCTCGGCGAGCGTCCCCACAGTTTCGGAAGGCGGATTCGATGCGCACCTTTTTTGACTGTAGTTCATGGTGGCCTTGTGGACTCACCACATATGTCGGGATGTAGTGATAAACGTCACTGTGATCAGTAACCAATCATAACCTGCAGAACACCGACCAAACTGGTTATCACCGGTCCAGGGACTTGAGAGAGAATAAAGAAGAGCTAATTGGACGATACCGGATTTAGTCAAACCGAGGTGGCTTATCGACTCGTATTGTCGTCTCTAGCGATAGACACAAACACAGATTCTTATATTCTCGGGATAATGAAACGGACAGATGGAGATACCCGACGAACTACGCTGTGTTTTCAGCGGCAAAATTGAAGCAGAGGATGGGTCATACACGCTTACTGTGCCGACCCGTGAAGTTGTGGATGGAGACATCCAACCAGATGCCGCATACCGCGTGGGTATTCTGAAACATCCGTCATCAGCGGATAGTACAGAACCAGAGACAGCACCCTCGACACACCAGGAACAGAATCACAATCGACAGTCGAGCCATTCGGCGGCCCCAGTCGAAGAGGGCGACCACCGAACAGTCGATATCGATGGTGTCGGCGAGAAAGGCGATGGCATCGCCCGCATCGATAATGGCTACGTGATCATCGTACCCGACACAGAGAAACGCGACCGAGTCACCGTCGAAATCACCAACGTCACTCCTAACGTCGCCTTCGCCGAGGTCGTCGAACATAAAGCCTACTACGAGTAATTCACCCGAATTTATTCTTCAAATCCGTACGGAATCGAACGTGAGAGACGGAATTCAACGGAGGGGATAGAGGCGTACCTCTGCGACCATGGGTTCGACATCGAACGGTTAAGCGAACGTTCGAACGAGTAATATATCCGTGGTTTTCGCTCACGAAGTGAACGGCTGAAACAGCAGAGAAGAACAGAGAGTTTGAAGCGTCAGACCAGGATTACAGGGATCAACAGCGGTCGTCCTGGTCGTCCCCAGTGTCACCACCGGAGTCACCGCCGGAATCTCCACCGGAATCTCCGCCAGAGTCACCACCGGAATCTCCGCCGGAATCTCCACCGGAATCTCCGCCAGAGTCACCGCCGGAATCTCCACCGGAATCTCCGCCAGAGTCACCGCCGGAATCTCCACCGGAATCTCCGCCAGAGTCACCGCCGGAATCTCCACCGGAATCTCCGCCAGAGTCTCCACCGGAATCTCCGCCAGAGTCTCCGCCGGAGTTGCCGTCGTCCTCGTCGCCGCCGTCGTACTCCCAGCTGTTGTTGCTGCCTTCGTACCCGTCCGGACTGCTGTCGTCGATGCCGTTCTCTATGTGGGAGTCCGTGACGGTGACTCCTTCGGCGTCACTCGTGATGCGAAGTGCCTCGTTCCCGCTACGTGCGAGTGCGGAGACGCTTTCTATCATCGTTCCGCTACCGGCCTCCACAAGCGCGTTTTCTTCGGAGACGTAATCGCCTTCGTAGATCACGACGTTGTTCCCTGTGTTCGTCAGCGCCCGTCGGCCCGCTTCACCGCCGTGGTGGACTTTCAGATTGCGGAACTCGCTATCGTCACGGTTGTTCTGGATAGCACTCCGGGTACCCTTGGTCGCTGCGTTCCCGCTGACGGTGACGTTTTCGAGGGAAACTGGCTGTTCACCCTCCTTGATTTTGATAGCCTCCGAACCCCCCGCCTCGTGATCGACGGTCGTTCGCTTGATACTCGTTCGACCCGAAGATTCCTGAATGAAAATTGCATTCGTTGTGCCATCGGTTCGAGCCGTGATAGTGGAGTCGACAACCGTTACGTCGTCCGCATCGCTCGTGACCCAAATTGCGGGACTATTATCGATGCTCGTCCGTATGTCGACGTTCCGTGCGACGATGTTGGCGCCTCCCTCCACGCGGAGACCACGCTGGGCGATACCGCTGTCGCTCTCTTTGTCAATGATGATAGTGGCGTCCTCGATGTAACTGTCCTTGCCACCGATACGGACGTTCGAACTCAGACTGTTCTGGAAGTGACCACCTTCGACATGGATAGCACCGGACCCGTTGGCGGCGTACAACCCGTTGTCCGGGAAGCCTCCGAGTACACAGTCGCGAAACGTTATCTTTCCCTTGTTCGCTTCGTTGCAGAGGATACCGGTCGGTCCACGCCACAGGGAATCGCTCGGTGTGTTCCCTTCCCACGCGCCGCCGTCAGGTGCCTCGAACCGTTCGACGAGACCGCTACCGTCCGAGTTGTGCACGACGGCTCGGAGCGGGCCCCACGTTCCACTGTCGTGTTTGCCCTCGATCTCGATATCGCGGATGGTCAACCCGTCGGTTACCTCGGCCTCAATGACACGGATTCCCGTGTTGTCCGCCGTTTGGTCGACGGTGAACCCCTCGATTCGCAGATCTGTTCCGGGATCGTAGTCGACGCCCATTCGGAAGAGTCGGTAGTTTCCGTCGCCGCCGTCGTCGAAGTCGTGGTAGTTCGCCGGGACGAGTGTCGCGTTGTTGCCGACCACCCCGAAGTTTGTAAAGCCAGTAAAGCGGAACTGCGAATCCATATAATACTCCCCTTCTGGGAAGTAAAGGAGCGTATTGTCGTCCGCATTGTTTTCGAGTACTGGTGTGATAGATTCGTTCCCACCGTTGTCCGCTCCGGCCTCCGTCACATCAATTACGTTGTCGTACTGATCATTGTAATCTGATAGGGATGAAGAGGCAGTCCCCATGATTGCAGACGATGCTATGATTGATCCGGTTAGTTTAAGATAGGTTCTACGACTTGCGATACTTCGATTTTGCCTGTCTGACACCATCAAAAGTGCAGTCTCACTACCCTATATTAATTATCTGGTGCTTATTTCCGTTTCTCTCGATTTTCGTGAGTTTAGAACGTTATGAACGGTATAAACGGTATTTTCGTCATCATTTTTCCTAAGAGTAAAAAATACCTAGTGTCATTTAAATATCATCTCTGAAAAAGGTAATTCGTGGGAGCAATTAGTATTGATGCACAACGAGTCTATCCTCCGACCGTAGTGGGTCGATGGGGCTGAGCGACAGGGGAGTCTAACACGAACGGCCAAAGAAACCCGAATTTTGGACGTCCCGAATTGACGCAGCTATACACGAATCAACGACAGTCGATCGTCGCTAAATATGTCTGGCAGCGCCAGTAGGACTCGATAGATTCCATCCATTTCCGATTCGGATTTTCGAAACACTACCCCTCGGGAGAGAAAATACTGGCCAACGAACCGTATTTACCCCGTCGTGAATGAGACAAAGGGAAAGAGAGAACTCTCACAACCAGGCACGACGACATTGTCGGGTGATGGCGCCAGACGATGGCGTCGTGCTGGTCTCTGTGAGAGCGTATCGCCACCAATGATTCGATAGAGGAAATAAGTTCGTCAGACATAGCTTGATTTTATTATATAATTTAGCCCAGGAGCCGAACAACGTTCATCGAACTCAATTTCCAGTGCTATTTTCTTTCGTTCTATTAGAATATAATATGAGAATGTTTCTATCTGCCCGAAGATGTCGTTAACCAGCCAAATATAGCAGACAAATTCCCAATATTAAACTTATTCTGTTCTATTATTTCTAAAGTAAACTCTGATATTTATGCGGGTGTATGGTAATACTTAACACGATGGGGGAGGCAGCGGCGATATAGGTTGATTAACAGTGACTGAACGACCGGACGACGATACAACGAACGAAGCGCCAATCTACTACCAGAAAAAAGCAATTCTTCCAGTGCTGCTAATTTGCCTAGGAGTCCTCGTCTATGCTGGGCTCACCGCTGGCACCACCACCGTCAGTTTTGCCGCGATAGTGCTTGGGTTCTTGTTGATGCTCGTTGGGACGTTCAGGAGCCTTTCCGCTCCCGACAGTATGGATGACGATTCCGACTATAGAGAAAAGATGGTCGAGTGAGTGGGACAGTCGATGACGAGTTCGGGGAACTGCCTTCATTAATGGCGTGAACGAACGCTCGGCACTTTCATTCGCTCGTGGTCGATTCCTCTGTCTTGGTTGCGGTCGAAGCTGTATCCTTCCCGCTGGAGGAGCACCCTGCGAGAAAAACTGTAACTGTTACCCATTTGATGAATGTGCGGCGTTTCATAGCATTTGGCGGTTATTAGTCCGAATGCCTCTTACAATCAGACTATCATATGACACATAATACAAAAATGGTGTCAGATAGCCTTGAGCTTTTGGGAGGTGCCATCTCTATTCACCGTATGAATCTCGAAGTCTTCGGTTTTCGCCTCCCATTCCGGACGACCCCGCCGGCATTTTTTGGAGTGCAATGCCGAGAATGTCCGGTTTCTCAAGTGTAAGATTTCCGATTGCTTCTCGAGGGACATGACCTTCCACGAGATATTTCCCGGTGTCCAAAGTGTGGCAGCTTACAAGTTTTTTGAACCACCTAACCTAGACTTTACTTTCATCATGTCGTCCACGTCGTTAACCGTTATATCCACGCCTGTCGTTGACTCCGGGTACTTTTTGAGCCCTTCACAACACTCGCAGTTGGGCGCTTTGTAGAGAGTAGATTTGTCAAATATTTCGTCGCTGCTTAACCGAGTTGCTTTTCGTTTCCCCTCCTCTCGTAATTCCTGTTAGGCTGATTGCTACTGGTACAACCAGCGACTGGGAGAGCTATCGTGACTGTGTGGGGAAAGTGGGATCTCGTGATCAAAATCGACCTCGACAAAACGTACGATACTGCAAGGCTGTGAGACGCTCGAGATTGTTCAGAAAGCGTGTGGTATGCTACCGAGCACCCCCTAAAACCTATTAGCACACCTTGCTTGAGCAGAGCGTATGGAGAACACGTCATCGACACAGCCAGGGCCATCGATACGAACGACACGTCCAGACACCGAGTCGATCACCACTGCCGTGGTGACGGCGGTGACGGAAGCGAATGGGACGGAGCCTGCGACGCCCCTCTACGAGGTGATTGACCCAGATGCCCTCGAAGCGCTCTATCAGCATGGTTCACCGGAAGTGAGCTTCGAGTATGTCGGGTTTCACGTTACGATTGATTCTGATCGCACGGTTTCCGTTGCTGACATAGATCTGTAGAGTGCTACGAGTTGGAGTTGTTCACATCCGATCCATTACCACCGTCACCGAGGCTCTGTCCCGCCTGCAATAGTGCTTCGTGGTGAGGACATGAATTTCGATAGGGTATAGAGAATCACCGTCCGTTACTCTTCGTCTGTCTGTTATCTCCGGTTGCCTTTTAGCGTGAAATGATCCTCCGAACTCACCACAGCAGGACTGCTCCGGGTTGCGCACTGTCTTCGACTGTCGATAGCGCGGAATCCGACCGCCACAGTTCACACATAAGTTACCGCTTCGGCGCAGTGAACCGCCAGCACGTGCAAAAGGGAAAGCCACGGCTCGTATACGACACCAACCGTTAGAAACTGTATCAGTAGAAAGAGGACGGCGAGAGATATCGGATTAACAACTGCCGAGATTCCGGAAGTCGCTCTGGTCACACTTTGAACAACTGGATGGTTTCGAAATAAAGGTGGTACCGCATTCTTCGCATTCAAAAATATCACCAGTCGCCCGTACCTGCTGTTCCGTATGCCGAGAGGGCGTTTCTGAACTAAAGACACCGCGTAACCGATGTAGTATCTCCATAGCAATGCATAGACACTTGCTCTACATACATAGGTTTTATCACCAAACTACCATAATAATCACCACTATCACTGTACAGAATATTGTCACCGAAGTTGGCTCACCGGTTATGAGATGCCGCTGAAACCCACAGAGTCGCACTCCGTAGGTTCGCCATTCACCACCCTCCAAGGAGAAAGTCCTAAGTGTCCCAGGTAGTAGTCGGCGTTGATATCGTCCGTGTGCTGTTGTATATCTCCCCCAAGTGTATCCCTTGAGCGTATAGAAACTATGCATCATACAGATTCTCTCGTTTTTATCCGGTACTGTGTGTCGAAGATGAAAACACTATGTCAAACACTTTCCGTTCAGCCTTCCGGAGATGCTGGTGGAAGGTCGGTGGGGCCACACCCATCGATTCGGCGACATCCTCGCCGGACGTCTCACGAGGCCACTCGAAAAACCCCGCGTGATAGGCGGCATCCAAGGTGGCGTGCTGTCGATCGGTGAGATCCGATACAAGGTGCCGCAGGATGCGTTGGGAATCGTCGTGTGATCGCGTAATCTGCCGGCGGCGGACCATCTCGGCCTGTGGATATTCCTTTTCAACGGCGTCGATGACCTGGTGAACGTCGACACTCGGTGCAAGGTGGATTGTCATCTGGTAGTCACCGTCATCGATGATGACCTCCTCGATGTTTCCACCGATGGACGCGACGACCGACAGTATGGGTGGCTCAGTTAGCTTGAGTTCGAAGCTAGTGGGAGTCCCCTCCGAGTGTACGGTAACCGCCTCCCAGTGAGGGAGCGTTTCGACGAGGCTGGTCACGGTATCGATAGCATCCGATGTTGCGGTGCCATAGACGAGAAACTCGTCATCGCCGACAGGAACCGCGTTATCGAGTGTGATGGTCCCCTCCATTTCGGCCGGGATACCAAGGTCCGCGAAGACGTCCTGTAACTGGAACTCTAGTTCGACAATTTCATCGCTCAGCAGCGCCTGTTTTCGCTCAGCAGCAGCGATGGTATGGCCAATGATCTCTCCGAGTTGAGCGATTACCTCGCCTTCGTGACCGTCGAATGCAAATGGCCGCTCCGCGTAGACGCTGAGTACGCCATAAACGGCATTCTCGTGAATAATTGGAATTGCTACAGACGATTGGAAACCATACGATTCGATTTCGTCCCGCCAGGGGTCATACCGGGAGTCAGAATCGAAATCCTGTGTCGTTTGTATCTCGCCTGTTCGGAAGGCTCTGCCGATGGGGCCCTTGCTCTGGTCATCGTCGGGATCGACAGAGATCGTGATTCCGTCGAGATCTCCCTCAACGCCAGCTTTAGCCCGCATGTTCACTGTTTGGGTAGCGGCATCGACATCGCCAACCCAGGCAAATAGATACGAATCGGAGTCGGCAAGGTGCTCACAGACAGTCGCCTCAATCTCCTCGCGCGTGGATTGGTTGATAGCGGCGTCCATGATCTCCTGAATTACCTCGTTGAGACTATTCAGCGCCGTGAGTTGTTCGTTCTGGTGAATCAGTTCCTGCTTGCTACCTACGCGTTCGTATGCGGTCTCAGCGTTGGTCGCCAACAATTTTACCAATCGGCGGGTATTCGCGTCGAATCCATCGACGTCGCGTGACCCGGCGACGAGAATCCCTTCAGTACCCAGTGGAACGAATAGCCCGGCACGCATTTCGGTCGCATCTGGAGGCATCTGAAGGTTTGGTGACTTAAGCACGTTCTCATAATACCGGATGTCGCCACCGCTGAACACGCAGCCCGTGATGCTATTGTCGTCGGCTGGGACTTCTGGAAACTCCTCACGCATGAAGTCAGCCTCACGCGACGTAGCGTCGGGAATGAGACGGTCATGTTCGGCATCGTAGTCATAGAACACAACACCAGGGAGATCGAGGACATCGCTCGCCGTTTCGACAAGAATTCGGCTGATTTCTGGTATCGTGTCCGCCGTGAGGAATCCGCGTGACGAGGTGTAGAGCGCCTGGAGCCGTTCTTGGTATTGCCTACGCTCAGTCACATCCTGTGACATCACCATGGCAGCGAACACGTCATCATCGTCGGTGGTCAACGGGACCGTTCGAAACTTGAACGTTCGACCCTGGATCTCCACCTCGAACGAGTTCGCCGTACCATTGAGTGCAGCACGGTAGTTTGGTTCGATGAGCTCCAAGACGTCCTCAGAATACACCTCTTGCATCCGTTTGTCTTGAAGGTCGTTAGCGTTGAAATCCAGTTTGTTAAAGCCCTGTCCTCCGACAATTGTATGCTGTAAATCGTGGTTTAGGAAAGTGACTGCTCCGTTTGGGAAGTTCTCTACAAGCGTGCGGTAGCGCTGCTCAGATTCTTCGAGTGCCCGTTCACGCTCTTTGCGTTTAGTGATGTCTCGGAAGTAGATCGAGAGGCCGCTCTCGGAGGGATAAGCCGTGACCTCCAGCCACGCCTCAGCTGCATCGGCATACTCCTCGAAGGTGACAGGGTTCTGAGTTTCCATTGCCCGTTCGTAATGATCTCTAAATGAACTATAAAGGTCGCTAGAGAAAGCGTCCCAGGCATACGTGCCCAGAAGTTCTTTTTCCGTCTTCTCCATAAGTTCCTCGGCATGATCGTTAATGTACGTAAACCGCCAGTCCGTATCCAGTCCACAAACGGCGTCGTTAATGCGATCGAACACCTCGTTGAGTTCTGATCGTAATTTGGTCCGCTGGTGTTCGAGCTGCTGTTCCTTTTGTTTGGGGTCTGTCACGTCTTTACCTGCGACTACGATCCGATCTAGGTCCTCGTCATTATCGAACAGGGGTGCTGCCCTGAGCGACACCCACCGGCGATCGTCGTTTGGTCCATCGTGCTGGACCAGCCAGTCAGAGACCTCTTCCTCGGTTTTGATCACCTGAGAGACCGGATGATTCGGTGTCGAGATCGAGTTCCCGTCGGCGTCATAGATGTCGTAATCCCCGATGTCGAACTCCGAAGCCATCGGTTCGCTGATCCCGAGTTGCTGTCTCGCCCGAGAGTTGATCCGCTCGAGTGAGCCATTGGCTCGGAAGATGCTCACAGAGATCGGCGCGGTCTCCAGGAGCCTCTCGGTGAGATCGCGCTCGCGACGTAGTTTGCGTTCATATTCATGGCGCTCAGTTATGTCATGGGTCACCTTCGCATAGCCCTGGAGGTCACCATCTTCGTCGTGGATGGCCGTGATAGTGACTTTTGCCCAGAAGCGTGAGCCGTCTTCCCGGATTCGCCAGCCCTCGTCCTGTATCGAGCCCCGCTCGGCGGCGGCGTTCAGATTCTGTTTAGGGATACCGACCCTGGAGTCGTCGTCAGGATAAAACTTTGAGAAGTGGTTACCCAGAACCTCGTCAGTCTCGTAGCCCATGATCTGCTCGGCACCGGGGTTCCAGGTTTGGACGTAGCCTTGGGTGTCGAGGGTAAAAATAGCGTATTCCTCGACTGCTCCGACCAGCGATTTTAGCTGCTCATGATCTTCACGACGAGCTTTCGCCGATTGCTTCCGGTCGGTAACGTCGTAGTAGAGTTCGACCCGGCCGCCCGCGTACTCTCCAGACTCGATTGGTTTACTTCGGTGTTCGAGCCAGCGCTCTTCGTGCTCGTCGCCCGCCATCACGTGACACTCGAAGTGTTCAGTATACGTGTTGTCGTCGTACGTCGCCAGAACCGTCTCCGTAAACACCTCCGAATCCTCAATGGCCCATGCGATGTGTTCGTCGATGAGTTGGCGTTTGTCCCTGCCAACGACCTGCTTGCGGTCGAGCCCAAAGTATCGTTCCGTCGCACCATTGATCCAGGCGATGTCAAAGTTCTCATCGAGAACGAAGATTCCGACTTCAACGTCTCCGAGGACGTCGTCGATAAGAGACTCCGCAGCACCCGACCAGTCAGGAGCCGCTTTATCGGTATTTGCCGGTGGTTGCCACCAGACACGGGCGTTCGCACCGACTTTCTTCGTTTCGATCCTGTTCTGCTCGGCAAGCCGCTCCAGTCGGGCGTAGGTGCTCCGCCGACCGAGGCCAAGGGACTCAGCTACCTCAGGCGTCGTCCATGGTTCCTTAGACTCGTCGAAGATTGCGAGTGTTTCTCGAAGACTGTCGGTTAGCGATCCCGATTTCATTATCCTGTATACTGGGCTTCTCGTCTATCAAGGTTCCGTCGATGGAGTCATTCTGTCGAGAGTACCAATATGGACGGATGTGCATCCCGAACAAAATCATCAACAAAAATTGCCGTACTAATTCAGAGGCCATTCCACCATCCCGGTGAGAAGAACCTAATTGATTCTAGCGTCTCCTTACGGTGACCAAGTTCATTCATCAAATACACGCTAACTGATGCTGCCCGAATCGGAGTGATCTCAATGTCCCACAACTCAAACAACATGACGGCTGAAAATTCGAGTACAGATGAATTGACTGCAAGCGATCTTCATAGCTTGCTTGCGGTGGAGCGACGCCGTCTAGTTCTCGATATACTCACTGGGATCATCACCACTGTCGAACTCGAGGAACTAGCCAGGAGGGTTGTAGAGCGAGAAGACGGGATTGACGCCGCCGATCAGGATGTCATGGAGCGGGTGGTGATCGGACTTCACCACAATCATCTACCTCGTCTCGACGATGCTGGCCTGGTGGACTACGACCCTGATAGCCATACCGTCGATCCGACTCAGTTACGCAATCATCAGTTAGGAGATTATTTAACCATCACTCCAGAGAAGGAGTAATCGCGAATTCCACCATCTACTTTCAGGGTAGACTAAGAACCACCCTTAGGCTAAGAAATAGCGATATAAGATCAGCTCTCGTCTGAGTTGATTGGATCGAGATCAACCGTTCTATCGCCGTTGACCGTTACTTGATAATCACAGTAGTAAAAGGTCACAGTTCCATGGCGTTCGGTTCCTGTCTGTGTAGGTGCAAATAATCTATCGAGTGCATCTGGGTCGATAACGTCGTACAGCGGCGGGCAGTCACTCCATTCAGAATGTTTTCGTGCCGCAATCGCTTCCTGAATGCGGACAGTGATGGATGGCCCTGTTGCTCTACTCTGGTCGTCACCTGAAGTATTGGCATTGCTCTCTCCCATTGTGTTTCTCTTTCTGAAGCCCCACAGTCAACCCCCTCGTGAGAGCTCCATCAGTGCTACGGACGGTAGTTATAAACATTCTCTGGCGGTTGATGAAAAACACGAATGTTCACTATGTAGCTGTATTAAGAGAGTATCAATATCACAGCTGAAGTCCATCAGTGAATTTCACTCGAGTAGCCCCTCTGATGGCTTGTCCACACATTTTCGTCCGTTTCTATATCGTACTTCGTGACCGCTGCCAGTCACAGCTCACGCTTCGAGATTTACCGCTCAATCGTTTCAATCGACAAATGGGGTAAGTGTTCGGCAGAGACATCGGCTACGTGCAGTTGTACCCGGTCAAGTAGGGCGGTTGGTGTTTCAGGAGGACCGTCAGTCGGTGCATCCGCACATTCTGTGAGCGTTCGCTGGTCGGTGCTATCCAAGACCGTCAGTTGGCGAGCCATGGATAAGAAGGGCTGAAGCAGTGGTTGTACGGTAGTTCTGTTTGTCCCGCTCTCACACTCGTCGTGGTTTGATGAAAGAAATGCCACTCTCAGACAATTTCGATTGATCTAGCGAATTAATTAGTGTACTGACCGATACTATGGCCAATCGTCAGGCAATTCATCTTCATGTTCGTCCATCAGTTCAAGAAGGGGTTCAATCGCCTCAAAACGGGGGCCACGCATAACAGTCCCATCTTCTTGATCCCACTCGATAAATCCAGCATCGTCCAGTTTTGGGAGATGGGTGTGGAAGTTACTGGCAAGCGATTGTTCTGGATCCTCATCCTCACCATTGAATTCGTCCTCGTCGCGTGGATTGTTTCTAGCGACCTTTGAGAGTATTTGACGCCGCCTCTGCTGTGACAGTGCGTCAAATATCAGATCAAGCGTTACATCCTGCTGAGTCGAATTGGTGGAAGACCGTTTCATACTATCCCTAAATTTTATTCGGAAGGACATGTCCAATGTGAAATATTGCACGCACTACCAACGCGACAAAGGAGACTCTACACGGCCGTTCTTTAGTTCTAACGTCCCCCAAATGGGAGCACGAGCGTACGAGGACATTCGTAATTCCGTGTGTGATAAACGGATGAACATCAAAGGATTATCTGCCTGCCTATGCAAGCGTCGAACCTCCTGCCTCAAGGGGTGTCGCTGAAGGCGTTTCAAAACTCCTACTCAAAAGCCGTGACTAGTAAATCCAAGCCATGTGTAGCAGCGACAACCGTTGGGTGCAGTTTGTCTCGATCAGGTAGCACTATTAGAGCCTTCAGGAAATCCCCGAGGTGAATCGACTTCCTCAGACCACATTGCTCGGTACAGTCGACTCCCGTTGATGCGATCGAGTTCGACGAGCTCATCGATATGGTGGTTCTCACGAACTTGTGTCTCGAATCGAGGAAAGTCATCGCTTTCAACCCAGAAGAACGGCATGACAGCGTCTGACGTCGGGACGATACGCTCAAGTTCAATTGTCGTGTTTGGGATTTTTCCCCATTGACGCACCGAACATGAACTCGTTGGAATCGATGGTGAACTCGGCGATAATACTCATACAGTCTGTATGGCGTCCAGCGGTGTAGATTTGTCCCCGATATTCCCATATGTACTATACATAATTGTTTATGGTGCACATGTGATTAGATGGAATAATACTACAAAATAACAGTGGCAGAATAGTTGAAAAGGAGCTACTAGCTCGGATTACTGATGACGATGTTCTTCGAGTGATTCGTGCGTCCGAGTTTTCGGCTGTGACCGCTCGGTGGGTTGCAGAAACGATTGGGATGAACCAGCGGCCAGTACAGCAGCGACTCCAGGAGTTTCAGGAGCAAGGTGAGCTAGGACGGGGAAGTTGAATCCGCAGGTGGTTATCTAATGGATTCCAGAGGGATAATGAATATACTATATATTTTACACGATATTAGTTAAGCGACGTTCACAGCAGAAATACAAATACCGGATAGGAGGCAACAACCGCTAGCGAGGGCGTCAACACCCACATTGTAACGATACGTTTGGCCGCCGTTGAGTCGAACAGACTCCGCTGATCGAGATCCGCCGGCCCTTCCGTACCCACGTCAGGCACGTCTGGCAGTTCCTCCGGCTTTTCTGCCGGTTCCTCGTGACGGGCAATATCGCCGATCGTTGGACTTGCAGGCATATCTTCAGCACGGGAGGTGACCAGTGCTCCTGTCGAGACCTCTAAATCCGGATGTTCACGTTCCGGCGTCGCAAACTCTACGAGTGTCGCCGCTCGGCTTGCTCGACCCCATCCGAGTCCAATAATCGCCGATGTCGTACTTACTGCGAGGCTCGCCGGGATTCCGAGGTAGGACAGAATCGTGATGACTGTGCCACCAACTATCGAGACAATCAGTGAAGCGAGGATTGGTAGCTCCGTAATATCGTCTCCGACCGTCTCCAGCGTGCGACGGGCGATGGTGAAACTACCCAGACCGAAGGCCCCCACCGCGAGCAAGACGCCCTGATTGACGGCGAGCGACCCCCCTTCGCCAACGAGGGGGGCTACAGCGTTCGCCGCGTTTGACGCCCCCGCCGAAAACGCCATGTAACACCCAATGACAACCACCGAGAGTGATCCGAGGATGTCCTGTCGTGTCGCGTTCGGATTCAGGTAGAGTCGAGGAATCGTCCCAGAGCGGTCGAGTTGGATGAAGTGGAGATCGAACTTTGTGAACGCGACATAGCGATCCAGATACGGGTAGATGTAACGCCCGACCACGATTCCGATGCCGAGGCTGATTAGCGGTGCGATGATCCATGCTGAGACGATAGTAAACATCAGTGCCTGATTGAGTGTGTTCGACGCGAGGCCAAGTCCAACGATGGCGCCAACGGCTGTCATTGAAGTCGAAGCTGGAACGCCGTAGAGATTTGAAATGAGGAGTGACGCGCCGGTGAAGAACAAGACAGCGACGCTCGCGGCAGGCGTGAATTGGGTTGCCGGTACGATACTGCTGCTCATCGTCGCGATGACGTTCCGACCGACGGTCCATGCTCCGAGAAAGCCAAAGCCAACGAACAAGGCTGCTGCGGTCGCCTTTCGAAGGAGACGTGAGCCGACTGCTGGACCGAACGCTACACCCGTCGATGAGCCACCGATATTGAACCCAACGAAGACGGCGACGACTACCCCGGCGACGGTTAGCACTGATACCATTGGTCTCTCTCTAAATCAACGTTGCTGGAACCTATATAAAATCCTTGAACCCCGCTCCGAGGTGATTCTGACCAACCTGCAATTATTCACTAGCCTATGCTTCACTTCTTCGTCCCTATTCCGAAGTCTGCATATTTTGAGCAAGAGGTACGTACCCCGTCTCAGTAGTTGCCTTCCACTTATTCACGGGAGTTTGTGCTATCAGTCGTACATGTGATAGCGAGGATACTCTACCTTTTACGGCCTTTAGAAGACGCTTCGCGTCTTGTTCACACACCAGAACCTTCCGAATTCTGGAGACAGGGAGAACTTGCGTTCGGTTAACTACGCACTTGAACGTGTTTCGCCTGCTGTCTGTTCTACTAAGCTGTTCCGGTGGTGTCGAGGGCGCGATAGCCTTCGAGTACCTTGCTTATCAGGTTCTGTGTGCGGGTTTTCTCAGTAATCATTCGGGCTCTGTGAGTTCGTGGAACAGGCGATTGGTGATGAGAGAGGTTGCAATCTCGATTATCTGCTCATGATTTTCGTCGTCTTTGAATAGAGGGACACACCCACAGCCATTTGACGATGCCCTCCCAAGCTTCCCATCGAACCAAACGTGTGGTCCAGCAATTCATCAACGTGGGTCGCTGGGTCGGTCGTGCACTAAACTGAATTTCATCGTTGATAACAGCAAAGACAACCGCGATATGAATTCCTTGTAGGTTTAACAGAAAATCAGCTGCCTGAGGAAGAGCGTCTCGCTCGGTGGTCTCTCCAGCAAAAGAGATCAAGAACGACTGCTGGATTTTTCGATTTTCAATTGCCTCGCTCAGTGCATCGATTGTTTCTGGCGTATACGGGACATTCAACAGGTTTGTAAAAAGCCTCTGATCAATAAATGGATGGAAATACTCTGCTGCAGCATATTCTTGGGCAGAAACTTTACGTGTAAACCCGAGTGTATCGGAGCGAATCCTGAATCCTCAGATAATCGATTATTTGCTGCGCACGAGTCACAACAAAAATAGTTCGACTGCTCATGCATGAATCTATAGGCTAGTTCGAGGTTGAGCCATAGCATACAATAATCCGTTTCACCCGAACTCCTTGCCCAAAACATCTATCCGTGCGATTTGAGATAGCTACTCTCGATGTCCGAAAAAATACTCAACGAGGAGAAAATCTCGCGAGAAGAAGCCGCTGATCGATTGCAAGCAATTGCACATGAACTTCGAAAAGGTGGAGACGCCGATATCGATGTCGGCAATAAAACGGTGACGCTCTCACCAGCAGACTCGGTAGGCTACGAAATCGGCACTCGAGAATCGTCATCGGTACTCCGTGGGAGTCGCGAATCAGTGACGATTAAATTGGACTGGAAACCTGAGTAGGAGAGGAATTGTATGTGGTCGGTAGAACCTTGAGAGTAATCCACTGCTATTGATTATGTTCTCATCTATTCAAAACGGTATCACAGTCGCTCAGTCGGTTCGAACTGAAATACAGGAAAAGCGGGTAACGTTTCTTGCAGGGAGTATCGCATACCATGCATTCATCTCTCTTCTACCCCTCTTGCTTCTTGCATTTCTAGCGTTTGCAGCGATCGGCAGCAATAACGTGCAAACTCAGGTGATCAGTTTCGCAAAATCCCTTTCTCCCGCGATTGGTGATCTCGCTAAAACTACTCTCGAAAGTGAACAAGGACGAGCGAGTGCGTCCATTGTAGGGATTCTAACGCTCACATGGGGGGCACTGAAGATCTTCCGTGGATTGCATACTGCCTTCTCCGAGATTTATGCAGCTGAAACCGATGAATCCATTCTCGATCAAGTACGTGATGGGCTTATCGTCCTGTTTACGATTGGGTTTGCGGTGATTGCAACAATTGTTGCAGGCGCACTCCTTGCCCTCTTTCCTGCAGTCCCATTCATCAAACTGCTCAATCCACTCGTGTTGATAGTGGCACTCGCCATCGCATTTTTCCCGATGTATTATCTCTTTCCTAGTGTCGAGACCACACCACGCGGGGTTTTGCCTGGGACGGTATTTGCGGCAGTGGGATGGACAGCACTCCAAGGGTTGTTTCAGATCTATGTGCAAGTGGTTGGGTCAAGTGCCTCGGGTGTTCTCGGTGCGGTACTTCTCTTGGTCACGTGGCTCTATTTCAGTGGGCTAGTATTGCTTATCGGGGCAGTGCTGAATGCAGTCCTTTCACACCGAACAGAAACAGCAAATGAACAGACGAAAACACGGCAACGACCACTCAACCGCGATGAAGCTGCTCGGTATGTTCTCCTCATTCGCGAGCGAGTGTTCGGACGCTATGAGCGAATAGAACCGATAGAAGTGCCAGCAGATGAATCGTTCTTGACCTCAATCACGGAGCGACCTGCCACAGTCGAGTTGATTGAGGAGATATCGAAAACGGACGATGGCAAGCGATACGAAATTCGAGTACGGTGGAACGAAAACAGCGATGAGAAAGCAAAATAGTGTGGGCAAAACGTTCATTAGACGCCCCTCTGATTTCCGATTTGAATTATGGTACTGAATTTTGTGCTGGCCAGCGGTTCGATGGTCCCATTGCAAGCGAGTAACACACTCACGACCTCATCCATCGTCAGCAATTACGTGATCCCCGCTATACTGTTCCTTGTAACACTCGTCGTCGTATATCTGATCGGGCGGAGCGTCCTCATTCCACTGCTCACACGAGTACTGAAAGAACAAGGGCACCATCCAGCTGTTCGGAGTTTGGCCGAGAATGTGGCAGGAATCCTTGTTTGGGTACTTGCTATCGCTCTTGCGTTCACGGTTGCTGGCTTTGGCGGCGTCATTGCCGCGTTCGGTGTATTCGCCGGTGCGATTGTCCTCGCGATCGGGTTTGCCGCACAGGAACTTCTTGGCAACTTCGTTGCTGGAATTTTCATTCTCAAAGACCGTCCGTTCACGATCGGTGATTGGATCGAATGGAGTGGCGGCGAGGGACAGGTCGAGGACATCGATTTGCGTGTGACACGAGTTCGAACGTTCGATAATGAGCGGATTACTGTGCCGAATGGTGATTTAGCGAATGATGCGGTGAAGAATCCAGTGGCCTATGATAAACTTCGGCAGAAATTCGTCTTTGGAATCGGCTACGATGACGATATCGATCATGCGAAAGAGGTAATTCTCGACGAAGCGCGACAGCACGACGAGATTCTTGCGGACCCAGAACCCGATATTCGGGTGACTGAACTCGCTGATTCGTATGTCGGCCTGCAAACTCGGTTCTGGATCGGTGAGCCGGGGCGAGGGAACGTTACACGAATTCGATCAGAGTTAGTGCAAGCAGTGAAAGAGCGGCTTGACGCCGAGGCAATCGACATGCCTTATCCGGTTCGAACGCTTGAAGGGTCAATCGAAGTCTCGGAATAGTGTACGACGAACAGAGGTCGTTTCCGGGGAATCCCATCCAGATTGGGAAAAGTGGTGGACACCTGACTGTAGCGTTCAGGCCAAAGACGGATGGGATGGCAGCGTACTAGCGAGGTACTACCGTGAGATCAAAACTGGAAATGCGTCATTCGAGCGGTCACAGAGTGCAGTGATGGAGGAATTGGCAGCACAAGAGCGAATGCTGAAGATTCGGGTGAAGATTGATGAGTTGCTTGACCAGTATTCTCTTCGGACCAACGAGGTGGAACCGTCAGGGAGCTCAGACGACCGAGGTTCTTGTTAGTCACAGGACAAAACCTATACCCACTGCCAATAGTTTTCAATCTATGAAAGTCACTTCTCGCTCAAAAACAATACCGTTCTTTACAGCTCTTCTTGGTGCATTTTGGTTCCTTCAAGTGGGAAGCGGACTTGCTATTGGTTGAGTTGTCGAAGGTTCGTGGAACTTGTTTCCGTGGTGGTTCATCACAATCGGGAATTCAGTCGGTGAACAAGTCACAGCCACTTTATTCTGTTAGGAATACTCTCGTTTGTCCTCTCGCCCATTCTTATCTTTGTTTTTGGATACTGGCTGGGCCAAGGCTTCGATCTCACCGAGGAGTATCCAGAGTTCTTCAAAGTGCTTCTGTTCACAGGGGACAGTGGGCTCCTTATTGGCCGTGCCATTGCAGCTCTTGCCCTCTACTCTACCTTTGAGCGGGATTCACAAGTCACATCTCAGCTGATTGGGAGTGTGGGATCGTTGGGCGAGTTGTATCTCCAGTTCATCTTAGTCTGTTTCGCTGGAGCTGCATTGCAGCAATTTCGACAGCAACGACGAGCGCGTATTGCGGATGGCTCGGACAGTAAGGCGGGAATCAGGGAGTCAATCGTGTCATATCTTGCTGTGTTCCGTTCGCGATCGGACTAAGAGAGATACTGTGTGTCTAGTCGATTTTTCAACACGGGTCCGTCTGTAGACGAAATGCATTCGCTTGTTCACCGTCTTGAGTCTGGTAAACGACCCGTATCGCCCCAGGCATGGCTGTCTCTGAAGTGAGTGTTATTTTGTATTTGAACGCAACTCCACCGCAGTCTACTTCATCTGGTAATCGTGATTCTCCCCACTTACTCGAAAGGACAATCGTCGCTCTGTCCTCGGTTTGGTCATACTCTAATGATTTGAGAACCATCTCGTGACAGCCAGTTGGTGGACGAAACCACCCGGTCAATTCCGTCGTTTTCGTATCACAGTTGGTGGTAGCCGAGACTGACTCGTCTGGGGCTGGCATTTGGCCATCAACCACGACCAATTTTGTGGTGAGTCCATTCACTTCTCCGTTTGATGGCGGCGAAACGGTAGACGGTGTTACATTGGAGTGCGTTGTCGTCTCTGGTTCTGTTTTCTCTGCTTTCCCTGGTTGTAGTCTATCTGCTTCTCGTCCGAGACAGCCTGTAAGACCAATAGAAAGCCCGGCTAGGACAGTTCGACGGCTCACGATTCGTTATGTTTTGATCACGGCATAAGTTTCGTGATGAGTAAAATAACTCTCTCAGAAACGGCTCGGACTGCTGGAGGGATATCGAGGAAATACCTTAGAAACGGCCGCTCGTATACTGGCATATAGGACCATGTATGAAAACATCCTGTTACCGGTCGATGGAAATGACGACGCAGCGGAAATCCTTCACCATGTTGGTGAAATTGCCACATGGACAAGCGCGACCGTTCGACTCCTGTTCGTGGCCGATACAACACGGGACAGTGTCGCTGTCGTCGAAAATACGGTCGTCGACACATTGGTACAAGAGGGAGAAAAAGTCGTTGAGGAGGCAGGGAAGACCCTGAATTCGCTTGGTGTCGAGTACACTACTGACGTAGTCCAAGGGAATCCTGCGCCGACCATTGTAGACTATGCTGAGCGATATAATCATGATTTAATTGTAGTTCCTTCCCATGCTCGCGGAGGTGTGTCACGGTATCTTCACGGAAGTGTGAGCGAAAAAGTCGTCCGTCTCTCTCCGGTTCCCGTGCTAACCGCTCGGATGAAACCAGACGAACAATTGGAATTTCCGTATAAAAACCTCCTCATCCCTACAGATGGAAGCGCGGAAGCAACGACCGCTGCCGATCATGGACTCGAACTCGCGAAATCCCTCAACGCTACCGTCCATGTTCTATCGGTGGTCGATGACGCTTCGCTAGGCCCCGATATCCGATCGGAACTTTTGACGGAGGAACTAGAACAAGTTGCAACAAAAGCGGTTGACCAGATCGTAACCGAGGCTAAAACACGTGGTCTTACAGACGTAATCGGTCATATCGGATCAGGATCCCCTGCTACGGAGATACAGAGCACCATCGAACCAAATGATATTCACGCTGTCATTATGGGGACGACTGGACGACAGGGAATCGATCGAATACTGCTCGGCAGTGTTGCCGAAACCACCGTGCGTTCTGCTCCAGTTCCGGTGATTACAGTTGCTGGTAACTCATAATTTGATTAGCTTTCTTTCGGTGTGTGTAATACTATCAAGACACGACCCGTAGAGTCAGTAGACACAAAGTGAGACGCGGGAGGCCTCCCAGTCCGAATGATATCAAAGAGAGGCAGATTCGCGGCAACTCTACGATCATACGATTAAGTCATACTACTCATGTGAACATCTTACTCGTCATTCATCTCTCCAGTTGATTGAACTTGTTGGATTTCAAGACGGGTAATACGAGCGTCATCAATAGCAGCCACTTTGAAAATATATCCTCCCTGTTCAATCTGGTCACCGACCTTGGGTGCTTGCCCTAAATTGCTGAAAACGAACCCCCCGATCGTCTCCACAGTTTCAGCCTCGAATTCAGTATCCAGCCAGCTGTTTACTTCTTGGATAAGGGCACTCCCATCGACGATGTATGTTCCATCATCTCGCGTCTCGATGAATGGTTCTTGAGGTGCTGTGTCGAATTCGTCTCGGATATCACCCACAATCTCTTCGAGAATGTCCTCAATGGTTACGATTCCCTCAAAAACTCCCCATTCGTCGATCACAACTGCCATCTGCCCGCCCCCGTGCGTCTGAAACTCCGCAAGGATCTCATCGATCCGCCTCGTTTCCGGGACTACAAGCACGTCTCGTGCGAGGTCACGAGCCGTGAGAGAGTCATCTTGATTCGTTTCCGTTTCGATTGCTCGGAGGATGTCCTTTGCGTGGGTGAATCCGACTGGATGTTCGCCCTCTTCATCGAGTACAAGATATCGCGTATAGGTCCCATTGGCGGCAACTGACCGAAGTTCTGAAAGGGGCATCGAAGCGACCACAGTTTCTACATCAGGGCGTGGGATCATGACCTCGCGAGCGATGGTGTCCCCAAGTTCGAAGACGCTTTCAATCATCTCGACTTCGTCAAGATCGATGTGCCCCGTTTCCTCTGATCGAGTGAGAATCATCCGGATTTCCTCTTCGGAATGGGTTTCCTCACTTTCAGAGGCTGGGGAGATACCCAGGAGTCGGGTAAAATAGTTCGCAGTACCGTTGAAGACGATGATCCCAGGCTTAAACACGTAGTAGAAGAATTTCATAAGAGGAGCAACAAGCAGCGAGATACGTGCAGCCTCTTGAATAGCGAATGTCTTTGGTGCGAGTTCACCGAAGACGACATGAAGGAAAGTGATAAAGCCGAATCCGAGTGCGAATGCGACAAAATGAATCACGTCGGCAGGAAGGATTTGTCCAAGAATGGGTTCAATGAGTGCTGCCACGGCAGGTTCTCCGACCCATCCGAGACCTAATGAGGAGAGAGTAATCCCAAGCTGACTGACAGCGAGATAATCGTCTAAATTCTGGATGGCGCCTTGCACGAGGGTTGCACCGGGTTTACCCCGTTCTACAAGTGTCTTCACCTGAGTTGGTCGTATTTTGACGAAAGCGAATTCTGCGGCTACAAATATCCCGTTCATGATAACGAGGAAGAGTGCAAGAAGCAATCCTCCGACAGTAATCAGATCTACCATGTTCACTCATTGCCCTTTGAGGACCTTGTAGGAAACGGAAATCGATACGGGAAACCAGACAGGCTTCTATCATCTTCGCCAATATTAAAAAGATACTGGGAAATCAATTCCATTTAGATGTGACATATTCAGTTGATCGGAATCATCTGAGGTCATCAATTGGCAGAATATGGCTGAAAAAGACTGAAGCGGTGGTTCGTTCGGCAGTTCCTTACGTCCGGTTCTTACGCAGGGCCAGCACGGGAAGCCACCGAGGCCGTCACAGTCGCAGTCTTCGGGGTCGGTATCTTCGTCGTTGTCCCCTGATGAGAAGGCGTCAAGCGTTCCGTCGTCAGTTGTATTATCGACGGCTGGCATGTGTTTGCAGACAGCATTACGGTGGACGTGGTGCGGACACGTACAGGCCATCAGTGCGTTGGTCACGTCGTCGATGGAGACGACGTATTGGTGATCTGCAGGGTTCTCGTGGCTCTCGGTGGTGACTTCAACGCGTCCGGGGGTATCGACGTCGAACGTCACAATTTCGTTTGATGTTACTGGATTAGTGGCACTAGAATTCAATAGTGAGCGGTTGATTACACATTAATGACCCAAAGAGCTGCACAAGCTGGTGAGTGAGAGAGTACTACCGAGTCCGTTCTCGACAACAACCAAGTGCAAGAGGATATTAATCCCGAGATCAGACGATATAAGACGGAAGAAAGGCTACGACAACATGGCTACTATGCAATCACGTCGTTTCTATCTCAAATCAATTCTTACCGGTTTAGGGGTAAGTAGTCTTGCGGGTTGCTCTAGTCTTCGGGAACAAAATCGGGTACCAACAGCTACAGAAAAGCAACAAACTCAATCGACGTCACTTGACATTCTACATTCATGGTCAACCTCTCTCGAAAAGGATGCTGCTCACGTCCTTTTCGATAACTTCCAGCAGCGTCACCCAGACCTGAAAGTAGATGATCAGATCATTAATGGACGAGCAGGTGGCGATTTGCAAACGACAGTTAAAAAGCGAATCATTGACGAGGACATTCCCAGCTCGTGGCAGACATGGGGTGGTAAAAATCTTCAGACGTATGTCGATGCAGGGGCGCTTACACAGATCCGTGAAGATTTTTGGTCTGGCAAGACAGGCTGGGAGTCGTTTTCACCGATCGTAAGGCAACTGTCGAAGGTAGATCGATCGTACGTTGCTGTCCCATTTAGTATTCACCGGCTCAACAACTTATTTTACAATATTGATATATTGGAAGATAATGGAATTAATCCAAAATCGATAGACGACCCACAAACGCTGCTGGACGCTGTGGAAACTGTCGAAGAAGATAGCGAAGCAGACGGTATAGTGCACGCGACGAAAACTTTCTGGTCAACCTTGGAACTATGGGAATCAATGCTAGTAAGCGAGTTCGGAGTTCAAACTCAGCGATCTATCGTAAAGGGGAAAATACAATCCAACAAGAATGCGGTAAGGAGTTCGCTCGAATCGGTCAAGCAGTATTGCAAACCGTCCTTCGATACAGTCATGCCACTCAGCTGGCACCAAGCAGCGAAACGGTTTCAAAATGGAGACACTGCGTTTTTCTATCAGGGAGACTGGACCGCCAAGGAACTCATCACCAATGATGAGTTCCGCTTTGGAACAGATTGGGGCCATATGGCATTTCCCGGTACCCAGGACAACTTCCTACTAAGTCTGACCCTGTTTCCATATCCGAAAGTCAGCCGATCAAACGAGGGTGCGTCCAAATTTTTTCGATTTATTGGGTCTCACGACACCCAAAAGAGATTCACACAGTTGCGCGGTGCCATTCCAGCGAGAAGAGACGTGTCAAAAGAAGCACTAGATCCATTCTTCCGTCAGCAAACCATTCGGTTTCGCGGTAGCGAAACGAACGTCCCATCGATGAGTCATGGGCTAGCGATCGCTCCAGAAGCGTGGGCAAAACTAACGAGTGCAATTAAAAGGTTCACCTCCACATGGGATATCGATCGAACGACCCAATATCTTATGCGGATATTTGACTAACACCGCTGACCGATCGAGCAGTGAGCTATTCCTGAATCTCACCGTGGACTATGGCGTATCTCGAATCGGAAAAATCGGAGTCCTATCTACGTAGATGAGTTCGTCGCACGTTCAAAGATGACAACTCCTCGATTTCGGTATACACGGCGATATTCGTCCGAACGATACAATTCCGTCATGAAGGACCGCTGTTGATGGTACTTCCGTCCGTATACGGTGTATCCTCCCCTTGGAATATAGATATAGTCCGGATCCGTAGAAGTCAAGGCGATTTTCTGGTTAAAGTCTGTAACGGATGTTGTCGTTGAAAGCCGTTGATAGGCCGTATATTGCCACTGATAGGCTACCGGACTCCGTTCCCACTCTACCCCCACGGTCCAACGACGTTTGTCCGATTTGCCAAATAGGGGAACCACTCCGCAGCATCGCCGATGACAATAAATTCCGAGGACTGGTTGATGTTCCGTTGTGTCCATTGCATTGCCGCGTAGTCTTGTTCGTCGACGAACGATGGCATCGAATTACTACCCCCATAATCCGTAACGGCGCCGGAAGCATACAGTGTCATGATGTTCCCTCCGAGAATAGCGAGGATCAATAATACCGCGGTAAGAGCATGTTGACGAGACAGTGATAATTGTAACTGCTGTGTGATCCAGGGGATGACTCCGTCAAGTACGAATACAGTGGTCACTAGTGATCCGATTGTGAAAATAAATCGGAGCTCCCCGGTGATTACACCGACAAGAAGGAGCCATCCCGGGAGGAAAAAACGATGAGAGTAGATGAGATAAACAATACCGATAATCGGAATCGCGTACCACAAGGAAGGCAATACGATACCGTATAGGTGTGGTTGTGTTGAGATAGTTGTGGTGGAATGAGACGTAGTGAGAATGAGGTCTGACAGGAAATTAATTCCGCCCCAAAACCACCATGGGTGCTCGATGCCGAGACGATATTATCGATACTATAGATCGAAATAATCCTCCCCCACCAGGGAGCAGTCAAGAAGAATCCACAAACCGCGATGAGAGCGCTATATGTGAATCCGCGAATTGTCCGAGCATACACGCTAGTAAAGACAATAATGCTCACACTCAGAAAGAGAGTGTACTCTGGATGAGTAAGTGCGGTTAATGTAAACCATAAGATAGTTGGTGGGATCCATCGCCATGATGTCGTTTTACATAGGCGCAATGCTGTATATAATCCAGCGAGTGAGAACAGGAAGGCGGGCGCTCGAACAACACCACCAGCCGAAAAGTGCCATCGAATGAACACTGGTGTGGTCGCAAGGATAAAACTCGCTAATCCTGCCCGTTGAGGGGATTGAAGCAGTTCTTTGCTAAACAAGTAAAATGGGAGTAAACTCGCGATAGTAATTACTCCTGGAAGATAGCGCGTCAGTGTGAAGAGATCTACATGGAAGATGCCATGAAGAACGGCAAGACAGTAGAACATCAACGGTGGATAAGCAAACGGAACTCCGTTTGCTGTGTACTGGGGCACTATTCGAGGGAATTGGTATCCGTGCTTTGCAATCTGTTCTGCCATTGAAAGGAATAAGCCACCACCGAATGCTGGATATTGGTGCGTAGCTAAATAGCTATAATACGTCAGGGTTGCAATGAAAAGAGCCGGAGCTAGCCAGAGATACTCAATGAACAATTCTCTCGAAATATTTCTCTTGAGGTGAGAGGGCAATGATTGGGGATACATCTTAGGACTATAAAGAACCTAACTAGCAGTTTCTAATGGAATCGTCTTCTATGTTCTGGGTTCCATGGTAATAAGGTAACACCGAACACTGCCGCGTACACAGGGGACGTTACGGCGTTCGATCAACGAAGTCAACGATGTGACCGGCGATCCGGTCACCCGCATCTTCCTGCAGGAATTGTCCAGCGTTTTTCACCCAGACATCCGGTTGATCGGGTGCAGTCGGAATCGATCGGCGTTGAACATTCAGTCAGGACAGTTCGGAACAATTCGGTTCGGTGTGTTTTCATTCGTCGTCAGACATCGTTCGTCCCCATTTGCGTTGAATTAAACAGAGCAACCATCTCCAGTATGTATCGCCCCCTCCCCGATTTCGACTTGATACTGCATCTCGTCTTCGCAGGCTGTCTCGGTACTCTTGGAGTCGGTGGCAACGACAGGCCCTCAACGACGACCACGTCAAGCATGGAGACACACAGTAAGTAGACATTGATGGGTGGCCCTCATAGTGACGGGGTTCAGGAGAGCAATCAGAAATGGCGAGACCTTGGGTTAGGATATGATACTAACTCCATACAAGCTCAAAAACCAGTAGAATGAGAGACGTCAGAGTGTACTCTGCCAAACGGAGATGAGGAAGTACGTGGAGAGAGACGAGTTTGTTCAGGAGCGGAAGCCAGCGGATATGCTTGCGGTTATGGAACCGCTCGACCCCGATCTGACGAGTGAGATTTCGGAGGAGCTTGGTGGCCACGTCGAATAGGATATGAGGTTGTGAACGGGCTTGCTAAATAGGAGGGAAGATACCATCTTTAATATAGAGTTAAATTCTTAGATATAATATAGTTGTCAAAATCAAGAGGCGATGAAGTAGGTCTTAGAGAGCATAGAGAGTTAGTGATGAACACCACTGTGATCCGTAACCAATTATGATCGATCCAGAAATCACCCATGAAATTGTATATCACCTGTTCTGTGATTTCGGAGAGAATGGAGAAGGGTTAGTTAGACGATGGTGAATTTAGTCGAAACCGAGGTGGCTTATCGACCCGTATTGGAGTAGGGTTCTCGCGTGCTACAAGAGTACTCATCACACGGATAGCAACAGCATTCCACGAAGATCTATCACCATTGCCAATCAGTATGGTAGAGTCAATCGAAGTAAAGTATGATTTTAATAATTAATGACCAGTACGCATTCGTGGGCTCTCCTATCAACTATCGAAAATCCTGCATATAGTCGCCATACTGACTGTATTATTTTTTAATAGTTGCACAAAGCATTTACCGAACCCCACGAAGCCATTGATTCTGGCGCGGTCGCCGCTGACACCCTGAACGGGTTCCCACATGGGTCTGGCGCCATCACTCCCGATCCATACTCCCCCGCGCCCGCCACCTCCTCCTTCCTGCTCGAACGCGTGCCATACCCTGTCCGAGCAGGAATTAAACATTCATAACGCATTCACTGCCTCAATTTTCCGACAGGCCTACGTCTCAATGAATTTTGAAAACCAGGTCTCCAAGAGACCGATCAGGATACTGGCAAACCCAGTTCCATCGCTCCAGAAGGCGACCTCGTTTTGAGTCCTATCGTGGGTTAGAACAAGGACACTCATGAGAATAACATCAGAATCAATCGCCAGAACACGACCACTCCGATCATTATCCTCAGGCTTCATCGGGAACTGGCACGCTTCGAGACCACGCTCTTCAAAAAGCTCACAAACCGCGGGGTTCCCACTCGTGATGAAGACATCAATACCGTCCGCTTGTGCCTTCGAAAGCGCCGTGACCACATTGTCGTCCAGTATTATCGGATCGCGTGCGCCGAAGATAATCCGGTTGTTCGCGTTGCTGATGAGTTGGGTGACACGATCGTTGATCGTTTCTTGGCCCTTGAGCGTCCAAATATCTTCTTGGGTTTCCGTTTCATCGATCGGCTGTTGTTGCAGAGAATCGAGTGCCTCGAAGGCACGATCCTGCTCACGTTCGATCTTGGCCTGTAGATGGGCACGCGCTTCGTCCAGTCCCACGGCACGGAACTGTTGGGGGTTGGATTGTTGAACATCCACCAGACCTAGTTCTTCTAACCCATCGGCAGCCCCGTAGACCTGTGAACGCGGCACGTCACTGGTTTCGCTGATCTCGCTCGCAGTCGCCTTATCGATCGGCTGCAGGGCACAGAAGACCTGTGCTTCGTACTTGGAGAGTCCCAGTTGCTGTAGCGCAGCTATCGCGTTGGCTTCCGTCGAATCAGTCATCCGTTGCTCCCACATTATCCACGGTAGATTTGTCTGCCGGTTCGGTCGTCATCGCATCACCTGGTCCCAAGTACCGGGTCCACAGGGCGAGTAGGCTGGGTAGCACGAAGACACTCGCAAGGAACGAGTAGATGATCGTGAGACCCGTAATGATTCCAAACTGCTGGAGGGGAGGCAGGATGGCGAACACGAGAACACCGAACCCGCCCACGGTCGTCGCGGCACTGCCGAGAAGTGCCCCACCAGTACCGGTGACGCTCTTTCGCATTGCAACCCACACCGACGGTTGTTCGTCGAGTTCAAGAAGAATCATGATAGCTTGTGGCACATCGTTCTCATACTCAGCCTCGGTGTGGTCATAGAAGAGGATCAGAATCTCGGCGTATGAAAGAATCGAGGTGTGGATATCAGCTTCCGAGCATCTGTTGGGAATGGTACGCCAGAAATAGAGTGTGTCTTCTGGCAATCCTTGTGGGCATAGTTGTCAAAAATTCCACCACCGACGATACAGTCTCGTTAGAAACCATTTTAGGTTACACATACAGAGTCATGAAACCAGTTCCAATTACTTATGAGGCTGAACGATGAGAAGAGATTATGTTCAAGGGATGGGTTTCCCGCTCTGCTCTTCAAGCGCGAAAACGGGCACTCGTAAAGACGGCTTGCTATCGTCTTTGTATGGTAGTGATCACCATCACGGTCGCGTGGGTTGTCGTTGGAGACATCGAGGCTGCATTGAACATCGGAGTAGTCACTAATCTACTGAAAACGGGCACGTACTACATCTACGAACGGATGTGGGATCACGTTACGTGGGGTATCCCATCGACCAAATAAATCCGTCGTCCCGGCACTGAATGCGCGCCCTGCAATCAGCACGACCGCTGAAACTTGACGACAATGAGGCCCCATTTGGATACTACACCCATTCTATTAATATCCATCCGAAAGTAGATTAGTCAAATGCGGCTCACCGAATACCTCCGAGCCCGGAAATGGTCCCAGCTCTTCGGATATTTCCTGTTTATCTCCGTACTAGCTGCCGGTTACTACTATAATCTCACCTTCGTCCAGCTCGGGCTCATCGACTTAGGAACCCGGATCGTCGGATTATCTCGGTTTCAGGTATCAGTTGGCATGAGCGCCCTTGCACTCGTTGCCTTCCTAACTGCGATCAGCGTCGGGACCGCGCTTGACATGTATGGCTGGAGCCGGAACTTCAACGCAAAACTCCGGATACTCTGGGGCGTGATCGTCCTCCAGTTGCTCCTGACCTTGGCTGCACCTTATCTCCGAACGGGAACTGCCTTCGGCGCATGGATTATACTTTGTGCCGTCTCGCTCGGAACGGGGATGCCAACCACATTCAGCCTAGTCATCGATCTCGTTCCCGTTGAAGACCGCGGCTGGGTCGCAGCGGCCGCGACCGCTTGCGCGTACTTCTTGGCGAACGTCTACCCGCTCCAGTGGCGCATCGAGTCGTTCAGCATCGTGATGAGCGCCGCCATGGCCCCTGCCGTCGTCCTCCTTGGTGTGTTCGCGTTTCGGGACGTCGCGTTCCTCGACTCGCTGAAACGCCAGCATCGAGATCCCGACTTCGGCGTCGGCCGGTTTTGTCGGCCGACGGCCGTCCGAACGTGGAGTTACGAGTTCTGGTCGTTCATCCTCCTGATGTTCGGCGTTTACTTCATCGATAGCCTCGGCTTCCTCCGGATTATCGAGACTCCAGCCTACATCTATACGTCGTGGCAATCACCGGACTTCGGCATCCACCTTCTAATCGGCGGCATCCACGTCTTGACAGCCATTATGGCCGGTGTCCTGTACTCGAATTTCGGACGACGGTGGCTGTTCTTGGTCGTTTTCGGGCTGTTCGGGTTCACCCACCTCATGTATATCTTCGACATTCGGGCTGGGGTCGGGGAGGCACCCCTGCTCATGCCACTCTTCTACTCGGGGGCGGTGAGCTTCTACACCGTGTTGAACTTTGCACTCTGGCCGGACATGTCGACGCCCGATACGATCGGTCGCCACTCGGCGATCGGCGTCGGGTTCGCCGGCTTCCTTGCAACCTTCCTGAGTACAGCAGTCGTCCTCTATATGGAGAGCACGACAATGCCGCTCGTCAATCATCTCAACATCGTTGATGCGCTCGCCCTGCTGTTGTTCTTCTTGCTTCTCGTCATGGTGTACGCTCGGCGGATGGTTATGCTCGCTCATTCTCGGGAGCAGAAAACATGAGACCGGAAACAGTCCCGTTACTTCTCGTCGCGCTGCTTCTGGTTTCGGCCCAGCCTGGCGTCGATACGGTCACGACGGTTTTCGATGGCACGCAGGACGTTCCTGGTGACACCGGTGCAGTTGTCGTCGCAGACGGAACAGTTACAATTCCCAACAATACGCGCACGACCACATCGCTGTACGTGATTGGAGGGACGGCACGCATTGAGGGAACGCTTGACGGGCGGCTCGTCCAGCTCGCGGGGAACGTCACGGTCGGGTCTTCGGGTACGGTTACCGATCAGTATCAGGTGTTCGGTGGCGACCGAGAGATCGCCACCGACGCGGCTGTTGATCCCGATGTGGTTGCCGAACCAGTGATGCAAGAACGGTCTCCTATCGAGTCACTCACGATATTCCTGCTCCAGGCAGTGATACTCGGCGTCGTCTCCTTCGTGGTCGGGCGACGATATTCCGAGTTCCTCGCCAATGTGCGCCACTCGATTCGGCACCACCCCGTCGTCAGCGGGACAGTCGGTCTCCTCACCACCGTTACGTTATTGGCGTTGTTTGTGTTCATGGCCTTTACTATCATTCTGCTTCCGGTAAGCCTCCTCGGTCTATTGGGGGGTGTCTTCGTCTATCTATACGCGTACATCAGCATCGGATCCATGCTTGGGCAATGGATGCCGACAGATAAGCCGGGTGTAGCGACAGCCGCCGGGACGGTTCTATTTTTCATGGCGAGCCGGGTGCTGAGCTTCCTCCCTATCGTTGGCGAGTCACTCTTGATCGCTGTCGCCGTTATCGCGATCGGTGCCGTGTTCATCACCTATTTCGGCCTGCGGGAGTTTCAGCCCCCACAATTACCTCCGGTCGATTGACACCGAATTGAATCTAACCTACTCCGACTTTCTGTTTCGTTACCCCATATAGACAGATAGTCGCTGTCGAACTACAACCACCGATGATGCTTACGCGATGCGACCGATACTCACAAAGCACATCGACAGATCCCCCACGTTCATCACAAATCCATACCCAATGCCCGGTACGTCCTCCCGATCGGCGCGACAGTCACATCAAATCTTTTCCGGACTCTGTTAGCAGAATGCAGGCGGTAAGCCCCCACCCTCAAGGAGCGAATAAGGTGGGGGAGTTCACACGGTTATCGAGAGCAATTTCACCGCTCGAAAAAATCAGTTTCAGTTGTTTGATTTCCCAACAACTCTGACGCTATCGAGGCCGAGTAGACGGCAACCGCTTCCGGTTTCGGCTTCAAGGATGAGATACTTGTCGTCGGGGTTGAGTTCGATCGTACGGGTCTCGAATTTCAATATCGTATCGTTGTTCCCATCGTTGTTGAGGTCTTCTCGCGACATTCGAATCGCAGTGGCTGCTCGGTCGTCGGATTCCGAAAGGAGTTGGTCAATATCTTCGTAGGACACATCCTCCCAATCCGGATCCAGATAATCCTGACAGCCGGGAAATTGAATATCGGAATTTCCGGCCGATGGAACGAGACGAGCGCTCTCCATCTTTATGTTGGGCCAGCCAACAGCCACGGAGACGACACCGTTGTTCTTTGGATTGATCGAGTTGGGGCAACTGTTCGGTTTGACGTCCACCCAGCAAGTTTTAGAGCAACTGCTAGCACTGGCCAGTCCCGTAGTTACTGGAACCCCGATAGCCGCGGTTGCTGTCGCCAGAATTCCTTTCTTGAGTATTGTTCGTCGAGTGTCGGAAGGTTGGTTTGAATTCATTGAACTCATAATTAGATGGCCGTTGAACGAAATATAGTTATCTATTATTATGAATTTTAGATTATTATTATATGATATTGTAATATGAGGTGTGACAGCAATCAATAGTTCTATTATTTGAATACTATTCCCAATATTCATCAAAACCATCAGTAATCCATACGTTTAGGTTTTAATAAATATATGCTTCTACAAATGGTGTTGAAACGCTGCGGTCACGCTCGCAGAAGAGATGCCACACCGTTTCCCTGTGATGAGTCCAATCGGCTCGAAGTGATAGATGGCCTGCTGACCGGTACCGACTCGTGAATTGTGTCATCGGCCGTCGGATTTGTTCCTTTCCTGACGGACGAAGCTTTCTCCTCGCACTTCCGTACTGACACTCGTTTCCGTGAGAACCGATCATTCCCAACGACGAACGCTCGTTGTCTACCACGGCGGAATATCCGACTGGTTTCCCCTCCCCCCGAAGAACGGAGCGGCATGGCCGGTTGCAGATGCAAAAGGAGCACTCCCCTACTTTCCCAATGTTATGACTACGTTTCCTCTTTTGTGCCCTCTATCGACATACCGGTGAGCTTCAGCGATTTCGTCCAGCGAATATCGTCTGTCGATCATCGAGTGAACCTCTCCGGCCTCGATACGTTTTCTCAGGAACTGGAGATGAGCGACCTTTTCTTCCGGTGATTTCAACCCAGTGGCGGTGAAGACTGCCCTTTTGCTACCGAACAACGTTGTCCATCCCATCTGGAACAGGATTACCAATGACGGAACCGTAGTCATGTACATCCCGTCTCGGGTGAGCGAGTCTTTGCACCGCGAATACGAACTCTTGCCCACCGCGTCGAATATGATGTCATATTTTTCACCTACCGTAGTGAAGTCCGTTTGTGTATAGTCAATAACCGTATCGGCACCGAGCGACTTCACTAAATCAATGTTTCTTGTACTACTGACGCCGGTTACCTCTGCTCCGAAGTGCTTGGCAAGTTGGACCGCAAAGGTCCCAATCGATCCGGATGCTCCGTTGATGAGGAGCGATTGGCCACGTTGAATAGATGCCGTATCTCGAAGGAATCCCATCGCCGTGAGTGCACCATCACAAACAGCGGCAGCTTCGCCATCGCTTATATTCGACGGTGCTATCGCCAGCGCACCATCTTCGGGGAGACAAATGTACTCAGCATGCGCACCACTATCGGGAGCAGCTGTTCCAAATACCCGATCGCCTTCGGCAAATCGTGTGACGTCGCTACCCACTGCCGCAACCTCCCCGGCTAGCACGTCTCCCAGAACGGAGTTCGGTTTCTTGAGCCCGCTAAATAATCGCACTACAAACGGTTTGCCTTGCCGAAAGGCGGAATCCGACGGTCCAACCGTCGTTGCGGTGATCCGGATCAGTATCTCAGTATCTTTAGGCGTCGGTTTGGGGACCTCTGTAACACGGAGAACATCCGGGGCTCCGTATTCGGTGGCCACGACGGCTTTCATTCGAGCATCGGTCCGAGCCGGTCGTTCGGTGGTGTTAGTGGGCATTTTGACTCTCTATACGGCAGCGAACAACCTAAACTAGCAGTAGCATCACGGCTGGCGGGTGAGCACCTTCGGTGGAGAGGTGAGAAAACCAACTCGACTACTCGAAAGTAAACTTGTTATTCTGGTGTTTTTGCGGGAAGAAGCTGTGCTTCACCGTCTGCTGGAGAGCCGTGTTACACCCCGAGGGGGTGATAAACGGGTTCACCACCCCGTAAATGATAGTCTCGACTACGACGTCTCGTCGCGCGCGACCACAAGGTCGAACGGTTCGTTTGCCGGTTCGTCCTCGGGTGTCAGATAGCCTGCCGCAAACGTGGTGTAGGTACAGCCGGCCGTCACGTCAACCTCGAACGTAGCGACGGGGTCGGCACACCAGACCTGGAGGGTATACGACCCACTGGGAACCGACACATAGTCACTCGATTCGCCGTACCCTACGTCGTCGAACAGCGTGGTCTCGCCGTCCATTACGGTTACGTCGACCGCGGGGGCATCCGGCGATACGTGTGCGAGACGGACCTGCGCTGTGTCCTCCATCATCTTCGCGTCATCTTTCAGGACCCACGGTGTGAACTCGGTGTCATCGCTGGCGAGTTCGCCGATCGCTGCGACGGTGTACGCGTTCTTACCGACTGAAACCTTCCCCTCGAATGCGACGGTATCTGGATCGCCAGCAGCGGTGATCCTAACCATCCGTTTGCCCACTGGCACGTCGAGGTACTCACTGATGGCTTTAAATGGCACATCGGAGAGGACTTTGGTGCCGTCGACCCACACGTCTACGTTCGGGGCGTCGGGTGAAGCATGGGCGACCCGGACCATCCCCGTCTGTTTCGGCGAATCACTTCCCGCTCCGTTCTTCTCGTGAGACTGCTCTGTACCATCCATGGCGACGACGAGGTCGAACGGTTCGTTCGCTGGTTCGTCCTCCGGTGTCAGGTACCCCGCGGCGAACGCAGTATAACAGTTACCGGGTTCAAGACTCACCTCGAAGGTCGCGGCCACGTCGCCGTCGTTCGAGTCGGTGTCTCCGCGGACTTCGAGCGTGTAGTTTCCAGGCTCGACTTCGAGGTAGTCGCTCGCTTCGCCATATCCCACGTCGTCGAACAGCGTGGTCTCGCCGTCCATTACGGTCACGTCGACCGCGGGGGCATCCGGCGATACGTGTGCGAGACGGACCTTCGCCATTCCGTCGGCGACGCTTTTGTCGTCCATCAGCGGCCACGGTGTGACCTCGGTGTCATCGCTAGTGAGTTCGCCGATCGCTGCGACGGTATACGTGCCGGCTTCTACCGGAAGGTCGCCCTCGAAAGCGACCGTGCTGGAGTCCCCTGCCGCCGTTATCTTCACGTTCCGGGTCCCAGTCGGAACCATCAAGTACTCACTGATGGCTTTAAATGGCACATCGGAGAGGACTTTGGAGCCGTCAACCCAGACGTCAACGTTCGGGGCGTCGGGCGAAGCATGAGCGACGCGGACAGCGGCCATCTCCTCGTCACCCTTGTGGTCGTCAGCGCCCACGAGGTTCGCTACACCAGCACCGCCGACCATACTTATAACACTCGCTGCGCCGAGAGTTTTCAATGTATCACGCCTATTTATTTCCATCGTACTTCCATCTCGGAGGATGCGGGGATATAATAAAGAATAACCTCCAAACTAGTTGGGGTCAGATACAGTGGAAGATATCCGAACCAGTAAAATTCATTCAATCAACATGAATGTCCAGAATTTTACGCTTACTGAGTGCGAGCCAGAGGACCATGTGAACTACCTCGCCCTACGCGCTACTCGCTTCGCTGCGTTGCTCCTCGAGGAGGGGGTTAGCGCCTGTGTTCAGCTAAATGAGGGTTCCTGAATCCTCAATTCGGCCACTATGAGAACAGGACACTCCGGTCACAGTGGAGGTGCGTGCCATTGAACAACATAATCTCCTCCGGAGTATCCGGTATCGTCCCCACAACAACAATAGGGTGAACTGGAAGTTTCCTTCCTCGGCTTCAACCGTGGGTTTTCTCATCAGATATCTGTAATCGCTTTCTATTCAATACGTAGGGGAAGCCAGACTGATTGTAGCCTGTTCATTACACCTCTTTCGGCCTAAACGCTTTCAAGGGTAGCTATTGCTATAAGGGTATGATATTAGTTTCAGTGGCGAGGGGGACTTTCGATGAATAAGAACGTAACACACCACAACGCCAAGGAGATTATCCGCCGATCACTCATCAGTGGCGCGGCTATTGCGATTCCTCTCATCGTTACAGTTGTCGTCCTTGGATTTGTGCTCAACTTCATCTCGAACACTCTGAACCCGGTCGTGTTTATCGTGAAAAGCGTCCCCGGAGTCTCACCGGGGACAAATGAGTTGCTCGTGAAGCTCATCATGATCGGACTGCTCAGTGGGTCTCTCTTTATGTTGGGATTCGTCGCCGAATACCGCTCAGGATATGGTCGCGTTGGCGTGCAATTCGACCATTTCATGTCGTCGGTTCCAGGCATTGGCTCGGTATACACGAGCTTCAATGAGATGAGCGAACTGCTTCTTGATTCAGATTCAGAGAGCTTCAAAGAAGTCAAGCTCGTCGAATATCCGACGGATGGATCGTACGCTGTCGCATTCAAAACCGCGGACACGGCTACCACCGTCAAACAGGCGATGGATCACGCCGAGATGGAAACGTTGTTTTTACCGATGGCTCCAAATCCCGTCATGGGAGGATTCGTTATACATGTCCGAAAAGATCGCGTCTTTGATGTCGAGATGACCGTTGAAGAGGGAATCCGTTCGATCGTCACTAGTGGCGTTGTACTCGGCGAAAAACGGACACACGCTCTCTCATCAGACCGACTGCAGGAACTTTGCCAGAATGTCTCATCAGATGTAACTAAACCGTCTCCAGCTATGCAACAGGATGAAACCAAACGTGTCGCGTATTATGAAGCATCGATGTCTCCAGCAAACAAAGAGACACCGACTGATTTGGTCGAACATGCCGAGAATACAGGGGACAACTTCTCAACACGGACCGGGTACTCGACAGAATAAGAGAGATGACCTACCCCACCCTGCTGGGGAAGGCTTTCCCCGCCCGCAAGTCCGGTAATCTCCCCACGGACCAGTTGTCTGAATAGGACCGTTCAGCGAGATTCGCCCACCAGTATACCTATCCTGTGACTCGTCGAATCGCAGATTATGCCCGTTCCAAACGACTCGGGGAAGTACGACGCTCCCTCGATCCTGACCCCAGATGGGATGCTTTCCGACGCCCAGGCGTCCGGGGCACCGCTCCTTGAGGACGCGCCGGACGGTGTCCTTGTCTGCTACCAGTCTCACTTCTTCGACCACGTGCTCGACGTTCGCGAGACCGAGCCGCTCCACGGGGAGAGCGACCTCCTCGAGTTCGAGCTCCATCGGTTCACTGGCCTTGACGCGGACGCTGACGTCGATACAGACGCCGAACTGGCGGTCCTTGGCCACTTTGGCATCGGCAGTCCCACGACGGCAATATTGATGGAGTTGCTACAGTCAGCCGGGACAGAGGCGTTCCTCTCAGTCGGCTGGTCGGGCTGTCTCCAGCCGGACGTCCCGCAGTCGCACTACCTCGTCGTAGACGAAGCAATCCGGGACGAAGGCGTCTCGCATCATTATCTCCCCCACTCGGAGCGGATCGACGCCTCGGGCGCGATGGTCGCTGAACTCGAACATGCGGTCGAGGCGGCAGGCGGGAAGTTTGAGGTCGGAGCGACTTGGACGACCGACGCGCTGTTCCGCGAGACCGTCCCTGAAATCGAGAGGTACGCCGAGGACGGCGTGCTCGCAGTCGACATGGAGGCGGCCGCGACGTTCGCTGTAGGCGACTACCGGGGGCTGGACGTCGGGTCCCTGTTTTTGATCAGCGACTACTTGACGACCGACGACTGGGACCGCGCGTTCGGGGAGAGTCCCGACGTCGTCGACGCGCTTCCGGTGGCGATGGAGGCACTCGCGGGAGTGCTGGGTCGGTAACCTAGACCGACACTGATGCATCAGAGGCCTGCAAATGGGCAGAAATCTACCTACGAACACTACCGACGCAAGGTCCGTATGATTGATGACAACGAAAAGGACGCGCTGCTATCATTCATAGACGTGGCAGGTCTCGAGCGTCGTCGAAACGAGCATGGTCTAGGGACGGGTTTCGAGGGCATGTGCAGCAGCATCTCCAAGGTCGCCTGTTTCACGCCACCACGATTCGAGCTGTTCTTCATCGACGCTGGTGAACACGACAGAGTAGCAAGTGCGACAGCAGCGAAGGGCACCCAAACCGATCACAGAAGTGAGAGTGGATGAAGTGTCGTGAAAGATTGAAAGATCTGTGAGCGCTACGCGTTATTCATCCGTTGGCTTGTTGTCTCACCGCACTTCTGGCACGTGGTAATCCGATATGGTTCACGCGAGAATTCAGTATTCTCTTGTTTCGTACTTTCCGTCCGAATCTCGACCGAGACCGTATGTGTGGTATCACACTTGCAGTTCTCGCATGGTTCAATCTGCGTCTGTGATGTGTGACGTTCACTCGTCATGAAGCCCCCGGGTCAGAGCATAAATATACGAACAAAGGCATAAAATTTACTTTTTGTATAGGATTTTGAGCAGAATTTTTCAATATGAGCAGTAGAAGTATCATCCTCTGTACCAAAACTCTATGAGTATATGCTAGTCGGAAATCACCGAGAATATGAGAAGACGTCGAGTGTCCCGTCATCGGTCGCGTTCTCTACGGTGACCATATGGTTGCAAAAGAGGCTACGGTGGGTCCCAGCGTTACGATCCGGCGAAGGAAGGAATCGAAAGCGGAGAACGCGAATCCGCGTTCAGAGGTCGGCGACCTGGAACCGCAAGTAGCCCAAACTGACCGGGATGACGGCCCACGCGACGAGAAGAACGAGTCCGAACCAGTCGGCGAGGTAGAACGGTACGTCGCCAGTTGAGCCGATACCGAGGACTGCGTTGGGGGACTCCGGCAGGACGGCACCCATCGCGGTTGAGTAGGCGGCGCTCGGCGTGAGTCCCGAGAGGAACAACGCCCAGTTCGGGTACTCCTGTGGTGGGACGAGCCGGCCCTCCAGCAGGTAGAGTACTCCGAGCGGTACGACGTCCCAGAGGAGTTCAAGGACGACGAACAGCCCGATGGCCATCGCCGTCGCTCTTGCGCCAGACCCCGTCGTGGCCGAGAGACCGACGACGAGGCTGATGTAGGCGAACGCGTAGAGCACCGTCAGTAGGACGAACAACACGTAGTCGATTGGCGTGAAGGTAGCATACTTCGCCAGCACCACGATCGCTGCGACGGCGAATCCAATCACGAGGGGGAGTACAAGCACCGCGGCTCTGCCGGTGACTTTCCCGAGTACCACGTCACGGCGCGAGTGGGGGTACGAGAGCATGAGCTTCATACTTCCGTTCTCGCGTTCACCAGCAACTGATTTAGCGGCGATGATGACCGCCGTGATGGAGACGAACAGGGTAGCGGGTGCAGCAAGGAAGAACATTAGTCCGAGGGCCGAGAGTTCGTTGGTGTCGCCACTGAGTGCGGGCAGTTCAGCGTAGAGGTACGCCATCCCGGCCATCAAGACGATAAAGAGTGCCGACAGCCCCCAGAGTGTTTTCGAGAGACGAGCGTCCTGGAAGTCCTTACGGGCGACGACGGCGAAGCTCATGCCGTCACCTCCGTCGTCCCGCCGATCGAGCGACCGTCGGTGTAGGCCATGAACAGCTCTTCCAGCGAGGTTTCTTCCGTGCTGAAGTCTTCGACGCCGATGTCTCGTGCTTCGAGTGCGTTCAGCACCGCGGCCTTAGAGTGGGGCTCGAGTGTCACGGCGACGGACGTCCCGCTCGCAGTGGCTTGCGAGACGCCGTCGACCGCACGGATTACGTCGAGCGCCGCTTCGTCGACGGGTTGGTTGGTAGTGATCGCGAGCGTCTGCTCAGTGCCGACGGAGGTCCGAAGTCCGTCGATGGTGTCGACGGTGACTAGTTCACCACCCATTAGGATACCGACACGGTCACAGACCACCTCGACCTGTTCCAGGATGTGACTGGAGAAGAACACCGTCGCACCTCGGTTGCGTTCCTCGGTGATTATCTCACGCATCTCGCGTGCTCCTTTCGGATCAAGTCCCGTCGTGGGTTCATCCAAGATGAGTAATTCGGGCTCACCGACAAGCGCCATGCCAAGGACGAGGCGCTGACGCATCCCTTTCGAATAGCCACCGGCTTTTCGGTCAGCAGCGTCACCGATGCCGACGCGTTCGAGGATCGCCATCGGGTCATCGTCCGAACGCTTCGAACGGATAGCAAACTCGATGTGCTGGCGACCGGTCAGTCGGTCGTACACGTGATATGCGTCCGGGAGGACGCCGACGCGCTCGCGAACTTCGAGACTATCGCGTTGGACGTCGAATCCGAGCACTGAGGCACTCCCGGCGGTCGGGCGGACGAAGTCGAGCAGGATGTCGATGGTCGTGGACTTCCCCGCTCCGTTCGGCCCGAGAAAGCCGAATATCTCCCCTTCCTCGACGACGAGATCGACGTCGTGGAGCGCGGTTACCTCTCCGTATTGTTTGGTCACACTGTTTAGCTCAATAGCAGCCATACAATTTATACGCGTTATGACTATATAAATATAGGCTGAATGCTACTCTCAGGCACTGAAGCGTGTGAAATCAGGAGTTTCGGTGAATGGAGAAATTCGGATGAATCCCGCTCGTCATTACGTTAATACCATCTCTGGGTGCTCGTTATTCGATGCCAGTCGATGCAGTCATTTGATATAATATGGAAAAAAAGGGGTGAAGCAGTGGTTCGTTCGGCAGTTCTGTCCGTCCCGTTCGCACGCATGGCCAACACGGGAACCCGTTGAGGCCATCGCAGTCACAGTCTTCGGGGTCGGCATCGTTTTCGTCCTCACGCGAGAAATCGAAAAACAATCAGAATCCAGTTCGGCAGAAACGCCGATTGGGGTAGATATCGGGGAAGCCTCTTTGGTAACGGTGTGTCACCGTAACGAGCGCGGCACCCCAACTGCACCCAGCCTCTGGAACGACGAGGGACGGAAAGTTCGACAACTCCGAGAGACGTATTTCACGGCGACTCGACGCCTTCAGCAACGTGGAAGCGAACGTATCGCAGAATCCTACGGCGACAAACTCTGGAAACAAATTGACGATATCATCCACACAGTTACGTCGGAGGCCGTCGCTTACGCCGATCAATTCGAGAATCCTGTACTGGTTCTTGAAAACCTAACATACCTCCGCGAGAGCATGGATTACGGCGCGTTCATGAATCAACGGTTGCACGGGTGGGGATTTGCGAAGATGCACACCCAACTCTGCTACAAAGGCGCTGAAAAAGGGATTCGTGTCGAGATGGTGAATCCCCGAAATACGTCGAAGGAGTGCCACGTATGCCACGAAGTTGGCTACCGCCCTCGTCAGGCGATGTTCAAGTGTTCCTCCGATGGATGTTGGGTCGGAGAGTACCAAGCAGACGTTAACGCCGCGCCCACTATTGCATATCGCTACCTCGGCAGAGAGAGCCGTTCAAGAGAATACACGGATGGCAATGACTCGGCCGAGGATGGGGAGCATTTGACCGCTCCACAAGACAGCCAAGTCGATGCTGACACCCAGCAATTGACGCTTGGAACGTATGCGTCTTGAAACCTTAGGGTCGTCTCGAACGGCCAGAAATCCAAGGGTGGGATTCCCGCGTTGACGAGACGCGTTGCGTCTCGTTCGCACACCAGAACGCTTTGCGTTCTAGGGACGACTTTAGGCGCGGGAGGAGGTCAATACCGGCTCGGTATCAGAACGATAAGAGCCGTCTATGTGGCGGCGTCGATAGCGTTCTCAAGATCAGCAATGATCTGTCCAGGATCTTCAATACCCACAGAAAGGCGAACAAGATCATCAGTGACGCCGGAAGCAGCCTTCTCAGCGTCTGTAAGCTGTTGATGGGTTGTACTAGCTGGGTGAATGATGAGTGTCTTTGCATCACCAACATTAGCGAGCAAGCTCGCCAACTCTGTCGATTCAACAGTTTTTCGCGCAGCATCGTATCCATCTGCAAGACCGAAAGTGATCATACCACCGTAGCCACCTTCGAGGTATTCGGTAGCCGTATCGTGGGTTTCGTGGGAAGAGAGACCCGGGTAGTTCACCCACGCAACATCCTCGTGGTCCTGGAGATACTCGGCGACTGCCATTGCATTCTCGCAGTGACGGTCCATCCGAAGGGAAAGCGTTTCGAGTCCCTGGAGGGTTTGCCAAGCGTCGAAGGGCGCTTGCTGGTTTCCAAGATCGCGGAGTCCGCGGGCAATCGCAGCGTATGTGAACGCCTCGTCGCCGAATGTTTCCGCGAAGTTGACACCGTGATAGGCGGGATTATCTTGGGCAATCTCACTATATTTCTCTGGGTAATCGCTCCAAGGGAACGAGCCACCATCAACAATCACGCCACCAATGGTAGTTCCGGAGCCGTGAAGCCATTTTGTGGTCGAGTTCCAGACGAGATCCGCGCCATGTTCGAGTGGACGACAGAGGTAGGGTGTCGCAAAGGTATTATCGACGAGTAAGGGAACGCCGTGGTCGTGAGCGATGTCGGCAATCTGCTGGATATCGGGTGTATCGAGGGCTGGATTCCCGATCGTCTCAAGATGGACGTAGGCAGTATTGTCGTCGATGGCTTCGTCGTATGCCTGATAGTCGAGTGTGTCAACGAATTTGGCGGTGACACCTCGGCGTTCGATTGAATGGGAGAAGTATGTGTAGGTGCCTCCGTATAATGAAGAGGCTGTGACGATATTGTCGCCAGCTTCTGCCAAGAGGAACGTTGCGAGATTCAGCGCAGCCATCCCAGATGCAGTAACAACGCCCCCGACACCGCCTTCAAGAGCGGCAAGCCGGTCTTGGAGTGTTTCAAGAGTCGGGTTCATCAACCGAGAATAGATATAGCCGGGCTTCTCGAGCGCAAACTGGGTTGCTGCATCGTCGGCATCTTCAAAGACGTATGAAGTGGTTTGATAGAGCGGTGGCGCTCGTGCCCCAGTCACAGGATCGGGATCTTGACCGGCGTGTAGTGAGTCAGTAGCGAATGAACTATCAGTAGGATCGTCGCTCATGAATTCCTAAATAGAATCCGGGGATATTACATGAACTTATTAAGGGAAAACTTGCCGAGAGCTTTGACATCATTTTCTGCTGCCGGTCGCCATCACCAACTCATACGGATCGACCGCTTCCCGCTCAAGCCGATCAACCCACGCCCGTGTCTGTACGGTCGACGACTGCGGCCAGACTGTCTGCGTGGTCAAGGTCAATGAATAGTTAGTCACAAGCCTTTTGACTGATTGGTTAGTAAGTTTTAGTATCGAATGGATACAGAGACTACTGATGAGATTATAACGGCGACAGGCCGTGCACTCCAGAAGTACGGCTATGCAAACCTCACGATGCAACGAATCGCCGAAGAGTCATCGATAACGACCGCTGCTATCCACTATCACTTCGATACCAAAGAAGACCTCTTGAACGCGTTCCTCGACGACCTAATCAAACGATTCGAGGCGCAGTTGGCGTGTGAGGCTTGCGATCCGCGCGAGCGCCTCGATTCGTTTCTCGATGCCGTGTACACACCGTCGGAAACGGGTGACGATGACTTCCCCGTCGGCCTCATGGAACTAAAAGCACAGGCTCCGTACCACAATCGCGTCCGGGAGCGATTCCTCGAACTCGACGAAATGATGCAGTCTGTCGTCGCGTCGATCGTTCGAGATGGAGTCGATGCCGAGCACTTCGAGGAGGCTAATCCAGAGGAGATCGCACGACTCGTCACCACGCTCGCCAACGGTGGTCACACACGGACGGTCGCGCTCGGTGAGAACCCTGTTAGAACTCGCCAACTCGTCGAACGGGTCCTCGAATTGCGACTTGGATGGACTCCGAACTCGGGAGTGGACGCATGAGCAAAGTGAATGCGGAGACCATAAATCGTGCTACGGAGGTAATCGCGTGAGCTTCTTCAAGGGACAGGAGGAACTAGACCTCACTAACGGCGGCATCGTTAAGCCGCTCTTGTTCCTCTCGCTCCCAATCGTCATCACGAACCTGATGCAGACCGCCTACAATCTGGCGGACACGTTCTGGCTGGGCCAGTACTCGACAGAGGCTCTGGCGGCAATCTCCTTTGGCTTCCCGATGGTGTTCCTGCTCATCTCGCTCGGGATGGGCCTCTCGGTCGCGGGGAGTGTTCTCGTCGCCCAACATACCGGAGCCAAAGAAACGGAACAGGCCGAGTACGCGGCCTCACAGACCGTGACGTTCGCGTTGATCGCGTCGGCTCTCCTCGGCGCAATCGGCTATCCAGTCGTGCGACCGTTCCTCGCATTCTTGGGAGCGTCGCCGGAGGTCCTCCCCGGCGCGACCGCGTATATGCAGGTGGTCGCTCTCGGTCTGCCGTTCATGTTCGGGTTCTTCGTGTTCATCTCGCTGATGCGCGGCGCGGGCGACACCATCACACCGATGGTCGTCATGTTCGGGACGGTCGTGCTCAACGTGATTCTCGATCCGTTCCTCATCAACGGCTGGGCTATCGGCCCGGTCGCATTTCCCGAACTCGGCATCCAGGGCGCCGCCATCGCGACGGTCTTCTCCCGTGGAGTGGCGATGTTCGTTGGACTCGTTATCATGGAGTCCGGAACGAGAGGCATCCAGATTCATCTCACGGACATGAAACCGGATCTCCAATATCTACGGAAAATCCTCCAAATCGGTGTGCCTGCGAGCATCGAGGGAACTGGTCGTGCCCTGTCGATCAATGCGCTGTTACTCATCGTCGGTCTGTTCTCGACGTCTGTCGTTGCGGCCTTCGGTATCGGTACGCGCGTCTTTTCGGTCATTTTCCTGCCTGCGATTGCGGTTGCCCGTGGTGTCGAGACGATGTCGGGCCAGAACATCGGCGCCGGGAAGTACGACCGCGCAGAGCAGGCAAACTACGTCGCGGCCAAGGGGTTGTTCCTCGTCCTCGGGTGATTGGAGTTCTTATCTTCCTCGTGCCGACGCCCATCGTCAGCGTGTTCACCGACGACGCAGCCGTGCTGGACGTGGGCGCGGAATTCCTCCGCTACGTCGCGCTATCGTTCGGGTTCATCGGGATCATGCGGGCGTTCACAGGAGGCTTCCGTGGCGCCGGCAAAACGCTGGTCGCGGCTGCCATTTCCATTCTCACGCTGGCTGGAATTCGCCTTCCCATCGCGTACATCGCTTCACAAGGCATTCTCCCCACGAATCTGTGGTTCTTCGGGCAGCCTGATGTCCGAGGTATCTGGCTGGCGTTCTTTGTCTCGAACGTTGCAGGCGCACTCATCGCGTGGCTCTGGTTCCGCAGAGGCACGTGGCGTGAAGGGGACGTTCGCGGTACGCCCAAGACGGATCAGGATGGATTCGAAGACGATGTCGACCCAGCGACGGATGCAGCGACAGATGATGATTAGACGTCAGAGGTGACCTCCTCCTCGCCGTAAACGGTGAGGCTTCCCACGGCACCGCACTGCTGGTTTGAGATATTTGCTGGTTTATGACCTGTCGGCATGACAGGCCGATGGCGGGGCCACACCACCGTTACTCCTATCCCGGCATGGGACTCGAAGTTATCTTGATCGAGACATCACAGCGGTTCGAGGGGGTGTCTCGAACGTTCTGGGTCTCGGAGTCCCGATATTGTGCATTCTCACCCTGCCTTACGAGAGATACTGTACTATTTCATGAAGGTGAGAACCACCCATCTGTTTTATTATGTTTTGTATCTAACTAGTGTCGCTACCAGCTATGAGTGACAGGCAAGGGGGGCGCTGGAAGCGGTATCTGACAGTGATCCCATGGACGTTTGGAATTTTACTCATTCTCAGTGGACTAGGCTTTACTCTCGTTCCTGAGTCAGACGTTCCCCGATCGGTTAGTAGCGGGCTTCTCGTGATTGCCGTCGGGCTGTTTGCAATCCCGCCCGTTCGACGAAAAGTCAGCTCGCTCACAGGGCGAGAGTTTTCCACTCTCGTTGTGATCGGCATCGTGCTCAGTGGGGTAATCGTCTCGGGTGCGATGCTCCCAGAAGCCGAATCATCGGGACCACAACAAGGGAAGACGAGTGATCAGGGGGTTGCGACACCGTCGATGGGAACAACCACGACATCGGCAGCAACGACACAGATGACGACAGCAACGGAGCAGATGACGAACACTCAAACGATGGCCGCAACGTCGAGTGTGATGACAACGACTGCCGCTCAATCATCAACACAATCTGCTCGTACGCGATCCGCTCGTGGGCCAGCGAGCGGAACCAAGTGGACAGTTACTGTCACGAGAGTAATCGATGGAGATACGATGGAGGTCCGATTCCCGAACGGTGAAACGGATACGATACGCCTTTTGGGAGTTGATACACCCGAGACGACCCTTAGTCGAGTCTCCCCATCCGAATTCGAAGGGATTCCGGATTCGACGGCTGGTAAAGATCACCTCTACGAGTGGGGCAAGCGTGCGAGTCAATTTGCGATTAATAAATTAGACGGGAAGACGGTTCGCATCGAGACGGATCCTCAGGCAGATCGTCGAGGGAGTTTCGGCCGACTCTTGGTCTATGTCTACGTGGATGGTGCAAACTTCAATCGACAACTGTTGACGGATGGCTACGCACGGTTGTATGAGAGTTCGTTCTCGAAAAGGGGTGCGTTCGAGCGGGCTGAAGCCCGAGCACAACGCAACCACGTTGCTGTATGGAAATTTGAAGGGTCTACTGTAACACCGACGCCGACGGTCGGAACACCGACGAGTGCGAATGGAGTCAACGTTCCGCCACCGCCAGCAGATGGTGATTACGATTGCAGTGATTTCGACTCACACGAGCAGGCACAAGCCGTCCTTGACCAGGATCCGAGCGATCCGTATCGGCTCGATGCTGACGACGACGGGGTTGCGTGTGAGTCGATCTGATTGACCGGAAGTAGACACCTACTGCTTGATGTACATTCGACTAAATCAAGGAAATCGATCAGGGCATAACCATACGACTTCAGTGGCTTACTCTTCGGTTTTGTCTTCGTCCAATCCTGTATGGGTAAGACGCATCACGCAACGTTTGATCGGGGTTATTCACAATTGACCGAGAGTACCGGTTGCAGGTGAATCCGTCGTTCGAGACAGAAAGTAAATTGTTACAGCGGACGGTTCTTGACTGGGCAGGAGAGCGAATATCGCTTCCGAATGAGAGTCTGAATTCAGAGTACGTAGCGCAGCACAACGCGACGCTTGAGTGGGTGTGAGGCTATACAGCGAATTAGCTGAACTAGCGGGTCCCGACTGGATTTTCTAACGCCCAGTCATTGGTGAGAACCTCGTCTTTGTCGTCTGTTCCACCCTTTGTGAGCAGACCGACGTGGTAGAGATGGTATTTGAATTGGAAGTGGATACCCGATTTATACACGGTCGGGTCAGTCAGCATCGATTCGTTGATACCACCGTCGGCGGTGAGGACGTCTTCACGTCGGGTTTGTGTGATGGGGTGTAACTGGCACATCTGCTCTTGCTTCTTTTTGGGATCACGCTCTGTCTGGTCATTGTAGTTGTCTTTCTGTCCTCGAAAATAGTCCAAGGAGAGGAGACGAAAATATAGATATCGGTGAGGATCTCGAGCAACATACAAAGGTAAAGTGGCTTTGTCGCGGACACACGGGTATGGTTGAAGAAGAGATCGACGACGTCGACAGGGCAATTCTGTATGCACTCCAGGAAGACGCTCGAAACATGTCTTCTGGAGACATCACAGAGCGAACCGATACCTCGGACAGTACCGTCCGCAAGCGCATCCAGCGTCTCGAATCCGATGGGGTAATTAAAGGATACAGTGCCAACGTCGATTATCAAAAATCGGGCTATCCGCTCCAAATGTTGCTCTACTGCACCGCTTCGATAGTCGAACGTGGTGACCTTATCCCCGATATTCTAGAAATCGATGGTGTCGTCTCAGTTCAGGAGCTGGTCACCGGAGAACAAAATCTCCTCGTGACTGCTGTCGGCGAGTCGGACAGCGACATCACACCCGTCGCACAGGCACTCCTCGATATGGGGCTCACCGTTGCCGATGAAGTTCTCGTTCGAACCCACGAGACGACACCTTTCGGTAAGTTCGATTCCGAGACTCATACAGAGGACGATTCCTAAACGACGACGTGTTTGACCTCTGGCTCGGTCGCGCGACGGACGGCGGCCCGTACCGGACCGATCGGGTCAGCTAGATTATCCGAGTATCCCGCAAGGACAGCAAGTGCTGCCCCTCGGTCGGGAGCTGACACCGCAGTTGAGTTCGTCGATTTCGGCTCAAGCCGTGGTAGCTATCCGTAACACTCCCCGGATGGTGACGTCGAACCACTTCCTCTGCAAGGGAATCCCCAGATGCGTGTGAACGTTGTCGAACGCCAGCAGTATGACGTTAATCGATGTCGTTTCTGTCCCCTCGATGTTCTCGATCCCATCGTCCTCAACGACGATACGTCCACCGATCGGTTCGAACGACTGCCCAACGAGGGCGTCCCTGAGCGTTCTTCCATACCACCTCGCATCAATAACGAACTGTTCTTCGTGACGAATATATCGAACGTTTCGGTAACATTATCTCATTTCAGGTTCAAATCCGTTACAGAGAGCCAATGGCCGACACTAATGCGTCTGAAAAGAGGTGGCCTGGTTTACGATGAGCGGGGACGATCTCAAATCTGCTATCGAGTCAGTTCAAGAATGGACCGGTTCTCGGAGAAACCGGGAAGATGGTTCGGCCACCCAGACGGCCCTCGTCGTCTCGTGCTCGATGAGCGACTGCAGTTGGGAACCGCTGTGGCCGGTCGATGCTACCTGGAACGTCATCGGAGTTCAGACGCTCGGGAATCAGACATGGGATCAGTACGAAGGTCAGGTGGTACTGGACAGCGATATTGAACTCCTCAAAACGCAGCACGACATTACAGCAGTACTCATCGTCGGACACACGAGGTGTCAGGTTCTCGAAGACGCGTACGACCGGTGGATTGCACCCGATTCAGGGTCACCTGCAGGTATCGAAGCGCGGTTGAAGCCGCTCCGCTCGCTCGTCGGAGATGCATTTGAGGAGGGGCTCCTGGCTGACTCGATGCCACCTCAGATGAGGCAGAATCGACTTGTCGAGTACAACGTCTGTCGCCAGGTTGTGTTTCTCAAGCAGGCACTCCCGTCGTCGGTCACGGTCGCTGGCTACGTACACGACCAAGATGGGGCGTACAATTCGTTTCCTGATAAGCAGTATCTGGTCTCCCTCGACGGCGAGACAGAACCAACCACAATCCGGGCTCGCCTCCCCGATGACTCGTCGGTACAGGTCACAAATCTCCTGACCTGACCCTCCTATACCGGGTGTTTACATACAGAACCAACAAAACCATACTGTTCTATAATGGCCAATTTACGAACGTTCTGTGAATATAGATAGTTTTAATAGTCATTTTGTTCTCTATCGTGTTGAATACGACCAGAAGCGGATTCCGAGTTCGTCTCGGTAGACGGGATGGTCGGACAATAGGATGAACGATGTCAGGACGTAGCTCGAAACCGACGATCGGAGCGCTCCCGGACACGACGGTGGAATCGCCGTCCGTGCCCGTTGTACTAACGTGGCTCGTGTGGTCGTTGTTCGCCGCGAGTATCGCCGTACTCATCGCCCGAGTCCGGTTCGGTGGGTCGTGGGAGATCCCCGGCGTGGTCGTCATCGATGGCCTGACCGTTCTGATGTGGGTGGTCGTCACCTTCTTTAGCGGTATTGTTCACAGTTACTCTCGCCGCTACATGGCTGGTAGCGCCCATGAGACCGACTTCTTCCTCGCCGTGTTCGGTTTCACGGCTGCTGTGATGGGGCTCGTGGCCGCCGACCTTATCGCCTTGTTCTGGCTCCTATGGCTGGCGATGGGGCTTGTGATGGCGAAACTCGTCGGTCTTGTCGACGGTTGGCGCCAGTCACGGGCGGCCGCGACGGTCGCCCGCCGGTACTTCCTCGCCAGCAGCGCGCTACTCGGGGTCGCGCTGACCGTATTGTGGTGGACGACCGGTGCGACGACGATCTCCGGGATCGCCGCGGCGTCTGATTCGCTCGACGGGGCGATGTGGCTCGTGGCTGCTGGGAGCCTCGTCCTCGCGGCGATAATCCAGTCGGCGCTCGTTCCCTTCCACGGCTGGCTCCTCTCCTCGATGACCGCTCCGACACCGGCATCGGCACTGATGCACGCCGGGTTCGTCAATGCGGGTGGCATCTTGCTGGTCCGCTTTGCCCCGGTCGTCACCGTCGATACCACCTTCATGCTGGCAGTGGTCGCCGTCGGCGCGGCCAGCGCGATCGGTGGGAAACTCCTGAAGTCGGTCCAGACGGACGTCAAGCGCAAACTCGGTTGTTCAACGGTCGGCCAGATGGGATTCATGATCATGCAGGCTGGCCTCGGGTTCTTCGGGGCCGCCATCACCCACCTCATCCTGCACGGCTTCTACAAGGCATACCAATTCCTCTCCTCCGGTGGGCAGATTGAACATACCAGTCCGAGCGAGGTGCCCCCGCACACGGTGGGGTACCCGACGAGCGTCGTCACCTTCGCAGTGACGCTGCTGACCGGACTAGCCGGCGGTATACTGTTCACGGCGCTGACCGGAAAAGGGACGAACATGGACGCCGGACTCCTGCTGACCTTCTTCGTCGTGTTCACCACGCTCCACGCGGCCCGCAATGCGGTCCAGACCACCTCACTTTCGCGGTCGGCCCGTTACGGAGCCGTCCCCCTGGTCTTCTTCCCAGCCATCGTCGTCTACGCCGCCGTCTACGAGACGATATCCGGACTCCTATTCGGACTTCCGATGGTCACAGCCCCGACTGAACTGACTCTGCTCCACGGCGTCATTGCCGTCGTCTTCGTTGGCATCTACGTTGGGATCGAGACCGGTATCCACGAGCGCAGCCAGCGTCTCTACGTCGCACTGATTAACGCC